>JAPLIW010000843.1 GCA_026388915.1 Deltaproteobacteria bacterium | reverse complement strand
GAGAAAGGCGGGATCGCTGAGGCCATTTCTTGCCTTTCCCTCCCCATTCCACCAGCCCTTGCACTTCGCCGTATTTAAAAAGGTCCACTGTCAAGGCCAAGGCGTCTCGGCCCAATTCCTTAACTTTTTGAGCCGTTCGCTGCGGATTCTCCAAATCCACATCGCAGGGGGCCAGAGGGGCGCCCTCCTCGGCGAAACGGAGGGCAATGGCTTCACCTAAGCCGCGAGCGGCACCCGTTACGATGGCGATTCGATCTTTCAACCTCCTGATAACTTCCTTCATATTCATTGGAATCATGACCATTATTGGGCGACCCCTCCGAGTTCAATGGATGATTTACTGGAGATGGAATGGATCTCCCTCCATCGTTCCTTGGAAATCCTTCCAACACCGGGCAGGTATTTCGCCCGTTATTTTCTATGTTTGAGATCAAAAATTCAAGCTTTTAAGGTTCATCAAATACCTAGAACCCTTCAGATCCGCGTTCTAAGGTTTCAAGGGTTTGGCCGAGCCGGAAGAAAGCGCGGCTTGAGAGGGAGGTTCGGGAACGCCGGCAATATCCCGGGCGAAAATCCTTTTTTCTTCCATGTCGGTGTAGCGGCCGATCATCATCTTGTTGGCGAAGGGCGACCCCGCACCGTGCATGCAAACCAGGAGGGTTCGACCGCAGGTCATCCGCTCGATGAGGCGAATCATGCGCATGCGATGCTCGGTGGGAACACTGGCCACCCCTTTAAGGTACTTTTCGATCAGGGGGCCGACCTCCGGATTCCGATAGTCCTTCTCCGAGGGCATGGTTCCGATGATCCCCCCACAGATGTCCTGGGCCAGCCGGGCGATCTCATAGGGGAAGCGGGTCACGTTGAGCTTGGTCACATAGGAGAGAAGCTTATTCATGACCGCAACGCCGGATGGGGTGATTTCTCCCTGGGATGAACAGGCCAGGGATCCTTGGTACAGGGTCTCATTGAGGGCGCACATCTCGACGAGCTTATCTTTCACATGGAAAGCATTGGCAATGCCGTTGTATTCCGCGATGAGCGACGTCGCTCCGATGAGCACGTCCATCCCTCCCGCCGAACAGGCTCCGTAGTTCTGCCGGTGCAGACCGGCAAATCGTTCCACGATCATGCTGGCGAACTCGGTCTCGCCGCACAGGAAAACCCGTTCCCAGGGAACAAAGACATCTTCGAAAAAGACCCACATGGCGTAGCGGCCGAACTTCGTATTCCCCATGTCGAACTGATTCCCCTCGAGAAGCCGGTCATCCATGGAATGGCGGCCGAACACATACGTGATCCCTTTCGTATCCACCGGGAGGGCAAAGGAAACGGCATAATCTTTATCCTCGGGGCGCAAGGAGACCGAAGGCATCGCCAGGAACTCTTCGTGGTTGAGGATCCCGCCCTGGTGGCTCTTGGCGCCCCGGACCACGATACCGGTTTTGCGCCGCTCCACAATCCGGAGGTAAAGGTCGGGATCCTTCTGGGCGGCCGGCTTCAGGCTGCGATCGCCCCGGGGATCGGTCATGGTCCCGTGGACCATCATGTCGTTTTTCTGCACCCACTTCAAATACTCCTTGAAACGGGAGTGGTAAGGGGTTTCATACTTCCGGTCGGTTTCATAGGAGGTGCTGTAAACGGCATTCAGCGCATCCCAGCCCATGCAGCGCTGAGCACACTCTCCCGTTTTCTGGGCCACGAAGCGGACCAGCTTAACCTTATCCATCAAGTCCTCGATGGTGTTGTGAATGGAGACATAGCGGTTCACCGGCTCACCGACCAACGGGGAGTGAATGGTGAAGAGATCGCGGGTTGCCGGTTCGTTGGCATAGCGGAAGGTGAGCGCCGCCCCGCTCGCGGATCCGTGAATTAAGGGATGATCGATCACGTTCTCCACCTGTTCCCCCATGATATAGACCTTTGTTTTCTGCTTGCGAATACTGTCCCAATACTGCTGTTCCGTACGAATACCCATAGCCCCTCCTTTTGGTTAATTTCCTTAAGCTAAACCCCCGGCTCTGCCGGGGGCTCAAAGCGTTTGAAATTCCCGGGATGCTTGAGTCTTGGCCCGGGGGCAAGGAGCTTATGGGCAAAAAGCATCGGCCGGTAGAATTTCGGATTTCGAATTGCGGATTTCGGATTTATTTAACTTTCTTCTTCAATCCGCATTCCGCAATCTACATTCCGCAATTTCTGATGCCCGGGCGAAGCCACCTTTGGGTGGCGCCTATTTCAATCCGCTTTAAGTGGTTCACTGTTTTTCATACCTCCGGCTCTGCCGGAGGTCATGATTATGGTGTCCCCCGAATTGACTCTCCCGCGCGGTTCCATCGGTTGCCGGCTTGGAAATTCGAAATTCCCCGGCGAAGATGGGCCCCCTTTGAAGGCCCTGGGCTGTCTCATATGAGCCGGCCTACGCGGAACCCGTCATAGGACGCATCGATGATTTTCCCGGTTTGACCGCAGTCCCCGATCGAATATATTTCCGGCACCTTTCCTTCAAGCTTCCTGAATAGCGAATCGTTAGGCTTTACCCCCAGAGCGAGGATGACCCAGTCGGCCAGGATCCATTCTTCTTTCCCTCCCTCATCCTCCAGGAGTACGCCTTCCTTGGCGATCTCCTTCATCTTCTTCTTTACCCTGGTTTCCACCCCCGCCTGCCGGATTTTTTCCTGAAGGTCCATCCGATTTATCGGCTCCATATCTAAAGCGATTCGACCCAGCATCTCCACGACGATCACCTTCCGGTTTTGACGGGCCAGGTATAGAGCCGTCTCGCAACCCACCGTTCCGCCCCCGGCGACGACCACCATTGAATCCTCAACCTTCTTCTTTCCGTCCAGAATATCCCAAGCCTTTACGACATTGGGGTTCTGGATGCCGGGGATATCAGGAATCCAGGGGACGGCGCCGGTCGCCAGGATCACCACCTCGGGCTTAAGTTTTTGAACATAGCCCGCGGTCACCTCCTGTTTCATACGGGTTAGGACCTTCAACTTTTTCATCCTCCCGATGAGGTATTCGGAGTACCAGTTGATCTTCTCCTTGCCCGGGGGAACGGCCGCCAGCAGGAGCTGCCCGCCCAATTGGGCCTCCTTCTCCGCCAGGATAACCCGATGGCCTCTCCTCTTTGCCAGGCAGGCTGCTTCCATTCCCGCCGGCCCTCCCCCTACTACCAGCACCTTCCTCCTTTCCCCCGCCGGAGGCAGGATCCCGAATTCCCGTTCCCTTCCGGTTGCCGGATTGACACTGCACCGAAGGGGAAGCCCCCGGAACACCCTGCCGCCGATGCACCCGATGTTACAGGAGATGCATCTAATGATATCTTCCGGCCGGCCCTCGCGGGCTTTGTTCGGCCAATGGGGGTCCGCAATCAACGCCCTCCCCAGGGCCACGAAATCAATCCGCCCTTCCCTTAGGATCTTCTCGGCAAAAGCCGGGGTGCGAATGACGCCCACCCCGATCACGGGAACCTTCACCGCCTTTTTGATCTCCTCCGCGAGATAAATTTTCCAGCCCTCCGGATAGGACATAGGTTCCATCAGTTTAGGCATGGAGTCATACGCTCCCGCGCTGACGTCCAAAACGTGCACCCCTTCCTCTTCGAGCATACGGGCCACCTGCTTGGATTCCTCCAGGGGCCTTCCATTTTCCACAAATTCATCCCCACTGAAGCGGAAGAGGAGCGGAAATCGGTCGCCCACCGCTTTCTTGACCCCCCGGATGATTTCCAGGGGGAAGTTCATCCGGTTCAGCAAACTACCGCCATACCTGTCGGTCCTTTGATTGCTGCAGAGGGACATGAACTGGGCAATGAGATAACCATGGGCCCCATGGAGTTCCACCCCGTCGTATCCTGCAGCCCTGGCTCTCTTGGCCGCGGCGATGAATTTTTGAACGATTTCCTCCACCTCACGGGTGCTCAATTCCCTCGGGAGGACCTTTAATATTCTGCAGGGGATCGGCGAGGGGGCCACCGGCTGCAGGCCTTTCAGATCGGAAGGATGGGCCTGCCGTCCCACGTGCGCCAGCTGGCAAATGATTTTGGCCCCGTAGGCGTGTACTGCTTCCACCAATTCGCTGTGCCCCCCGATGTAGCCGTTGTCGTGAAACGTCAGGCCGGTTCCCCCCAAGGGGTAATCCACGGAAGTGATCTCGACAATGATCGTTCCCACTCCCCCTTTGGCTCTCTCCGCGTAATAGTCGATCTGTTTCGGGGTGACCCCTCCGACCTCGCTGGCCAACAGGGTTCCCATCGGGGCCATAATCAGCCGGTTCTTAACCGCTAGGGGCCCAAGAAAGGCGGGTTCAAACATCCGGTTCGTTTTCGGATTATGATGCGGTCTGGGCATAGCAGCAGGTCTCCTTTTGCAAATTCTCAACCGATTACTTTTTCTTCTCCCCCGCATAGGACTTCCGCTTTTGGCTCACCTTTTTAGCGGATCTCTTGCCTGGATTTCCGGTGCCGGCGATTCGTTTTTTAAACTAGAATCCCCGGGGTGTTTGAAATTCCAAGTTTTCGTTCAGTCCTCCAAGAGGAGTTCGAAGTCTCGGGGAGACACAATCCGTGTTCCTCGAAATTCCCGCAGCTCCAGAAGGTCGGAATCTCCCGTGACTAAATAATCAGCGCTTGCGGCTATGGCGCAAAAAAGAATAGGATCGTCATCCGGGTCCCGGCATATTCCGGATACAGGCTGGGCTGGCTGGACAAGAGCAGATATTGCTTCGGCGAGAATCCGGAGGACTTGCCTGGTTTCGCCCTTGGTGGCGGAAAGTTTTTTCAGAAGAACGGCCTCTAATTCCTTCAGGATGAAAGGAGCGGTGATGAGCTGAAATTGCCTCCGTCGGGCGCGCCCCAGGAGTTTCGAGCAGACCCCTTCGGTAGCAAAGGCGGACACCAGCACATTCGTGTCGAAAACCACCTTCATGAAACCGCCCTGAACACGTCTTCTTCCGTAACTAATCCCGCCTTCTTTGCCTTGAGGCTTAGGGATTTACGAACATTTCGGAATCGGGCTTCCCAAAGATAGAGGCTGACGGATTCTTTCACGATATCGCTCTTGTTCCGGCCGGTTTTTTTGGCAAAGGCATCCAGCTCGGATGACAGATTCTCCGGCAAACTCACAGACAAAACGGATCGCATGTCGCACCTCCTGTATTACAATACACTACAAGATGGAGGCCTGTCAAGATTTTGGGCGGGAAATTAATGCAGAGAATGGGAAAAAAGAGGATGGTGCGAGAGAGGGGATTTGAACCCCTACGGGTTGCCCCACTGGATCCTAAGAGCGAAAACCGTGAATTCTAAATCCCCTGAAATTACGGCTGGTTCTCCCACAACCACCCATTTTGAATGAGGTTTTTGATTTACATCTATTCCGGTCTATTCCAGTCTATTATAACTATTCTGGGCTGTTCTTGACACAAAAAAGCCACAGTAACGAACTGGATCTTTGGTCCAGTAGGGCTTGGCCTCGGCTGCTGGCGTCTAATCTATTCCATATTCTCCGCCATCTTCCTCACCGTTATATTTTTGAGCGATGTACTTTTAGCAGAAATTTTTTCCTATCATCGGTGACATTGCCACCTGTCTGAAAGCAGGGAGGAAAGGCGGGGGAAATCTCTGGCGCTGACAAACTTCCCCCCTTTTGCTATCGTTCCCTCAGAAATTCGCTCTTCAATCCCCTGCCTAGAGCGAAGCCTTGGAAATTTTTTTAATCCAATTTCTTGAAAGAGAGGTGGTTTTTTTATTGTTAGAACTTCCTCCCGAACTCGGTCCAAAAATAAACCAAATAAAACAATAAATTGACTTTTCTAATTCGAAACTGGCACACTAATTCCTTTCGATTGGCGATTTTTCCTTTGAAAGCAGAAAAGAAAGCAGATTCATTTTCCAACGTTTCATCGGTTTTTTCCGGATGAAGATATGAAGAAAAGCCGTCAGGGTATCTCGCCATGAAGGGTGGTGAGCAAAAAGGGGGCAGGATCCTTTGGCAACATCCGGGATATTTTTTTTTATATCGGAGCGACGCCCCCTGGAGAAGATTCGGTTCAGCTTCATACGCCTTTATTTAATACTGACGACAAGACATTGATCCTTGGCGTACGTGCTATGTCCAATCTGGCCATCGATTATTTAAATCTCAAACGATAAAAATAAGACTCGTTTTTATTTGTTTCTTCCTCTTACCGTGAGCGTAAGCCAACTTTGCCGAGTATCCAACCTTTCGAACCATAATCCGTTAAATGCGAATTATTACTTCGGCAACAAAATATAGCAAAGAACGTCATTCCGGACTTGATCCGGAATCCAGGAAACCTCTAATAATACTGGATTCCCGCCTGCGCGGGAATGACAAATGTGGCGACAAATGATTGCCAATGTAATAAATATCGTATTGATCAGGCAAAGGGTAAATCCTCTTGACATAAAAAGTTACTCCTCATATATTCCATACCCGTTTTGTGGCTGAGAGGCGAGAAATACGGGAGGCGACGGGGCGGCCTTAAGTTTTTGGAAAATTGGGGACATCCCGATTTTCCCGGAAATCGCGCCAGAATGGACTAAATGTTATCATGTCCGTAATAGAAAGTGAGGGTGTCACACAACACGCGGGAGGACGATCGATGGACTA
>JAPLIW010000180.1 GCA_026388915.1 Deltaproteobacteria bacterium | reverse complement strand
CAAAGTTTTGAAGAAGATGGAGGAGAACGATATCAAGTTTGTCAAGCTCTGGTTTACCGATATTCTCGGGTTTCTCAAAAGCTTCAGCGTGCCCTTCGAGGAAATGGAGAAGGCCTTCGATGAAGGGATCGGTTTCGACGGGTCGTCCATCGAAGGCTTCGTCCGGATCGACGAGAGCGACATGGTGGCCATCCCCGATCCCTCCACCTTTGCCATTCTGCCCTGGCGTCCCAAGGAAAAAGGGGTGGCCCGGGTGTTCTGCGACATCGTGACCCCCGACGGAAAGCCGTTTGAAGGGGACCCGCGGTATGTTTTGAAGAAGAACCTGGAGAAGGCCAAGAAAATGGGCTTTACCTATTACACCGGGCCGGAACTGGAATATTTCTATTTTAAAGATTCCCACTCCACGGAAGTCCTGGACCGGGGGGGGTACTTTGACCTGATCCCCCGGGACGAGGCCATCGACCTGCGGCGGGAAACGGTCCTCTTCTGCGAGACCCTGGGAATCAAGATCGAATACTCGCACCATGAAGTGGCCCCTTCCCAGCATGAAATCGACATGCGCTATGAAGACGCCCTTACCATGGCGGATAACGTCATGACCTACCGCCTGGTGGTGAAGGAAGTGGCTTACCGGCAGGGGGTATACGCGACCTTCATGCCCAAGCCCCTGTTCGGGGAGAATGGATCGGGAATGCACACCCACATGTCCCTCTTCAAGGGTCCCCGCAACGCTTTCTTCGACGCCAAGGGACAGTACCACCTCTCCGACACCGCCCGGTATTTCATCGGGGGGCTCTTGAAGTACGCCCCGGAACTCACCGCGGTCACCTGCCAGTGGGTCAATTCCTACAAACGTCTGGTCCCCGGCTACGAGGCTCCGGTGTATCTTTCCTGGGCCCAGCGGAACCGCTCGGACCTGATCCGGGTTCCCATGTACAAACCGGGCAAAGAAGAAGCGACCCGGATTGAGTACCGCAGTCCGGACCCGGCCTGCAATCCCTACCTGGCCTTTTCGGTCATGCTGGCCGCCGGCCTGGCCGGGATCGAGCAGAAGATCATGCCGCCCGACCCGGTGGAGGAGAATGTTTACAAGATGAGCGAGGAGGAAAGGCTGAAACGGCGCATCCGCCAGCTGCCGGGAAGCCTCCTGGAGGCCGTTCAGCTTACCGAAAAGAGCCAGATGGTGCGGGAAGCGCTGGGGGATCACGTTTTCGAACACTTCATCGAAAACAAAAAGGTAGAGTGGGACCGGTACCGCATCCAGATCACTTCCTACGAGATCGATAAGTACCTCCCCCTATTGTAAAGGGGATACGCAAAGAGAATAGGCCGGGTTGCCATTCCCTCCACCCCCGGAAGGCGTACAGCCCGGCTTCGGAGGAGGTGCGCAAGCCCCTCCCCGACCCTTATTATATAGAACGACAAAAATAAGGTGACATCGCGATGTGTCCGACATCTCCAGAAATCCCCCCTTGCCCCCCTTTAAAAAAGGGGGGATGGGTGGATTTCTGGCTCGTATGGGCTTGATTCAAAATGCTGCTTTTG
>JAPLIW010000811.1 GCA_026388915.1 Deltaproteobacteria bacterium | reverse complement strand
ATAGATGCGGAGATATTCCTCGTGCGCGCCGTTCTGGGGAATCAGGGTGCCGAAGATCGAGGCCACGGCCAGGACGATTAACAGGGGGATCGTCAGCCGAACCGAAGACAGGGCTGCCCAGAGGGAAGGGAAAAATCCTTTTTCTTTTTCCGTGGACAACGGCTACCTCAGAACAAAAAATACAAAACTTAACCGCAGAGATCGCAGAGTACGCAGAGAGAAAAAGGGCCAAAGGCTCAAGGCCAGGATGAATGGAAAAAAGCGGCCCTATTTCCCTCCTTTCCCGGAAGGTTAAAACTGCCAAGGGGCTTTCAGGGAAAGATCTCTGCGCTCTCTGCTTCCTCCTCAGTCATCTTCCTGTTTTTATCCGCGGAAGATAAAAAGAAAGAAAGATTTTGATTCTCCAAAAAGAAAAAAACCGTAAACCGCAGAGAGCCGGGAGGACGCAGAGGGGATAAAATATCCACAAAATGGTTTGTGTTTTTAGCCTTTGGGAAGAAAAAACTCTGCGGTCTCTGCGTGCTCTGCGGTTCAATTCTTTTCTTCATCCCCGGCGGATACGGAGAATTTTATAATTTCCTTAATAATAAAAAAACTGGCGTTGAGCTTTGGCCCAACGCCAGCGAGAAGGACTAAATTCCCGGTTTATTTATCCTTTTTTATGGCATTTGGCGCAGGCGGCTTCGGCGGTCTGAGAAAAGGCCTTCTTGCCATTGTGGCAGACCCCGCAGTGTTTGTCCTGCCCGTGGGCCTCTTTGGTCATCTTCAGGTCCTGCTTCTTATAGGGGAAAATCTTGGTGTGGCAATCGTTGCATTTCAATTTATTAGTGGTTACGTGGGCTTCATGGCTGTAGGTGACTGGTTCCGCTCCCTTGGGGGTGAACTTGATCTCCCCTCCCCCAACCTTCTTCGCCTGAGCAAAAGCGATTCCCAGGGCGATGAAACAAACAATGGAAATGCTAATGATCGCGATTTTCCAAGCTTTCATACCCGCCTGTTTCCTCCCTTCCTGAAAAGGATTCGAAAATATCTATCCTCTTAAATTTTTATTACCAGGTTTTTATCAGAGATAAGTTTATCCTCCCCAAGAAACCTCCGTCAAGGAAAAAAATTCTCTTGCTCACTTTTGTAATTGCTTTTTCTGCAAGAAAGCACGCTTGAGACCCGGGGGCAAGGACCTTCTGCGCAAAAACCATGAGGCGGCTTCCATTTCATGGCCCGGGCGGGCACAGCCCCAAAACCACATCCTCGGGTCGATTCCCCGTAGGGGCGACCCGTCGGGTCGCCCAAGGGCCCGCCTGCCTCTGCGTAAGTCAAACGGAAGCCCTGGGAAAGGGGCCAGCCCGGCCGATGCTTTTTGCGCACAAGGTCCTTGCCCCCGGGCCACGACCCAAGCATCCCGGAAATGTCAAACGCTGTGAGTCCCCCGGCAGAGGCGAGGGCTTAACTAAAAGAATTTATTTCACAGCTTCAGGGAGGCAGGGGGGATTTCTGGGAGGGCCGCAATGAAGAAAGAGCCCACCCTTGAGTGAAACGCCCCTCAAGGGTGGCGTCCTTTTCGTTTATGCTTGACACCCTCCGGCAAGCCAATGTAAACTAAAATAGGTGGAAAGGGGCTGAAATTATAAATCTTTTTAATAATTGAGAAGAAAGGGGGGTGCTTCCTCCAGGATAGATGAATAGGCCCTGGGTGATTCGGACTTATCAAGTGTGTCCGGCTTCGATCTCTCTTAACCCATTTTAACGGGCTGCCGATCAATACAAATTAATTTGAGAAGCAGAAATTGGAGACCTCAAACTACGCAAATTTCAGCCTGAGCCTGCACCAGAAGATCGAAGGGCGCCGAATCCCTCTCGGCGGAGTGATAGAGGTTACCCATCGGTGTCCGCTGAAATGCGTTCACTGTTTTAATAACCTGCCCGCAGAAAACTCTCAGATCCGCTCCCGTGAACTTTCCTCCGGCGAACTCTGCCGCGTATTGGATGAAATGGCCGAAGCCGGCTGTTTATGGCTGCTCTTCACGGGTGGAGAAATTCTAGCCCGGAAGGATTTTCTGAACGTTTACGCCCATGCCAAGAGAAAGGGTCTGCTTATCACCCTCTTCACCAATGGCGTCCTGCTGACGGAAGAGATCGCCGCATTCCTGGCCGGAATGCCGCCCTTTGTGATTGAAATTACCCTCTATGGGCGCACCCCCGAAACCTACGAACGGATCACCCGGGTTCCCGGTTCTTTCGAGAGATGTATGCGGGGAATCCGTCTGCTCAAGGACCGTGGCCTGCCCTTGAAGCTCAAGACCATGGTGGTCAGCGTAAACAAACACGAGATCTGGGAAATGAAACGGTTTGTGGAAGAGGACTTGGGCCTTGAGTTTCGGTTTGACGCCATGATTAATTCCCGGATCGACACTTCCCACAGTCCGCTCGCTTTTCGGCTCACACCCGAGGAAGTCCTCGGGTTGGACCTTCAAGACCCCAAGCGGATGGCCGAATGGAAGTGCTTTACCCGGAAATTCAACGGCCCGGTC
>JAPLIW010000425.1 GCA_026388915.1 Deltaproteobacteria bacterium | reverse complement strand
TCTTGGGGAAGAGGAACTGAAGAAGGACAGGTCCGTTCTCCGGGACATGGCCACGAAAGCTCAGGAGGAAGTGGCATTGGAGGAAGTGATCAAAAGGATTAAAACCGAAAGTCGCGAGACATAAAAAATAAGGAGTCAGGAATCAGGATTCAGGAGTCAGAAAAAAAATCCTAACTGCGAATTGAAACTGGCAACGGGGAACCTGTACCGCGCAGAATTTTTTAATTTTGAATCAGAAATACAGGATCCCCCCCACCCCATCCCTCCCCAAAATTGGGCGAAGCACTGGGTGATTTGAAACGAACTTGTTACTGTGGGGATGCAGGGCCGGAGAGAATCGGCCAGGAAATAACCTTGATGGGCTGGGTGAACCGGAGAAGGGACCTGGGAGGGCTGGTATTCATCGACCTGCGGGACCGGGCTGGGATCGTTCAGGTGGTTTTCAATCCGGAATACAGCCATGAAGCCCACACCAGGGCTTCCGCTCTCCGGAATGAATACGTCATTGCCGTGAAGGGCAAAGTGGCCGAACGTCCCGAGGGGACGGAGAACCGGGAGCTCAAGACCGGGACGATCGAAATCCAGGCCAAAGAACTTATCATCCTGAGCGAGTCCAACCCCATCCCCTTCCCCATCGATGAAGAAGGAGAGGCGGCGGAGACCCTTCGCCTCAAATACCGGTACCTGGACCTGCGACGCCCGAAGATGCAGCGCAATATCATTCTCCGGGACCGGGCTGCCCGGACGGTGCGCAATTATTTCCACCAACAGGGGTTCCTGGAGATCGAGACTCCTTTTCTCACCAAGTCCACCCCCGAGGGCGCCAGGGATTACCTCGTTCCCAGCCGGGTGAACCCGGGGCAGTTTTATGCTTTGCCCCAGTCCCCCCAGCTTTTCAAGCAGCTCCTCATGATCTCCGGCTACGACCGGTATTTCCAGATCGTGAAATGCTTCCGGGACGAAGACCTGCGGGCCGACCGGCAGCCGGAATTCACCCAGATTGACATCGAGATGTCCTTCATCGACCGGGAAGATATCTACGCCACCATGGAAGGGCTGATGAAGGCGGTCTTCAAGAATACCCTGGGTATAGAGCTGACCCCCCCATTCCCCCGGATAACCTATGATGAAGCCATGGCCAGGTATGGGGCGGATAATCCGGACGTCAGGTTCGGCCTGGAGATGACCGACATCTCCCCCATCCTGAAGAAGACCGAGTTCAAGGCCTTCGCCGATGTCCTGCAGCGGGGCGGGATCATTAAAGCGATCCAGGTGAACAAGGATCTTTCGCGCAAGGACCTGGACAACCTCCATGAGTTCGCCCGCGGCCTGGGAGCCAAAGGGTTGAGCTGGGTCCGGGTCAATCCCGAAGGATGGCCCAACGTGAGCGGGCCCCTGGCGAAATTCCTCTCCGAGGGGGAGAAGGCGGGCCTGGGCAAAAGCATGAACCCCGCACCGGGGAATATCCTCCTATTCATGGGCGACTCCGCCAAAGTGGTCAACGATGTGCTGGGAAGGGTGAGGCTGCAACTGGGCAGACAACTGAACCTCATTCCCCCCGGGGTTTTCAAATTCGTCTGGGTCACCGATTTTCCCCTCCTGGAGTATGATGAGGCTGGAAAAAAGTGGAGCGCCAAGCACCACCCCTTCACCTCGCCCCTGGATGAAGACCTGCCCCTCCTGTCTACGGACCCCGGAAGAGCCCGGGCCAAGGCTTACGACCTGGTCCTCAACGGCTCGGAAGTAGGCGGGGGAAGCCTGCGGATCTACCGGCGCGAGGTCCAGTCCCAGTTCTTCCAGACCCTGGGAATCGGGCCGGAGGAGGCCAAGGAGAAATTCGGCTTTCTCCTGGAGGCGCTGGAATTCGGAGCCCCTCCCCACGGAGGAATCGCCTTCGGCTTCGACCGCCTGGTTATGATCCTGTGCGGGGCGGAGAGCATCCGCGAGGTGATCGCCTTCCCCAAAACCCAGAAGGCCACGGACCTCATGACCGAAGCCCCTTCATCCGTCGACAGCCGCCAGCTGGCCGAGCTTTCCCTCAGGGTGATGATCCCGAAATGAAATTATAGTCTCCTGCTCTGACCTTCTAGTTTGAAGGCACCAAATCAAACTTGTCGGACATTTCTTCGTAAAAGAGCGCGCCCTCGTTTGAGTCCCCACCGCTCCAGTGTTTCATCCCGCCTGGAATTCTGCAGAGAGATAATGCCCCAGGTGACCTCTCAAAAGGTCATGTGGAAGGCGGAGGATTGGGAGAATCCAACATCCTGGAAAAGACGATGATAGAATCGAACCAAAGACGGGATTGAAAATTTCAGGGGTCAAGGATTGGAAAAGTCGGATCAAAATTTATCATGGATAGCTCGGGAATTCATTTGGGGTGGAGAGTACGAGCCTACAGTCTAGGATAGTCCTGAAGGCTAAGGATTAATGGTTGTAATCATGTACCCCAATGCAATAAATGAAAAGCATAACGAAATCTTTTCGGTGATCTGAGATTAGAACATAGATAGCAGCTTTACGCACTTTTCAAAAATAACGAATTCACCCACTACTCTTCCCCCTGACACGGCATTTAGATTTAAGATTACTATTTGAAATGTGGATAACATGAAAAAGACCTGGTCATTTCTGACCAAGTCTTTGTTCCTTGAATTTCCCAGAAAGCTTATTCTCGGAAATCATTTCGTTAAAGGAATGTAGGAGATAGTGGGTAGCTCCTCATCCTTCTCCAATTTCGCTTTCACATAGGTTCAAGGCCTAATAGCCGGGCTGGGTTTTTCTTGGCCATCCAGTTGATCTGCTCTTGGGTTATGCCCTTGCTCATTAGCGCAAGGATAAACTCCTTCATTCCATCGGCAGGGATGGGATTCATGTATTGTCCAAGGTCCGTGGCAATGACACAATGCTCCGCCCCCACTTCTTTGATGGCTTTGGCGAATTCTTCAATCGAGATATGCTTCCAGCCCTTCATCCAGTCCAACGCAGCCTGCGGTCCCATCAAGTACGTAAGGTAACAGTGTTCAATGAAAGCTCCAGACTCTATGCAACGTTTCAAATCATCGATGGATAATTCGCCCGGAGATTGCATGGCGTGAGTCACCAGAACCTTTCGTACCCCTTCCTGCTTGGCAGCCTTGACTGAAGCGAGAACTTCTTTGCTCGAGACGTGGCCTGTTGCAAAAATAACGTCGGCTTTGGCGATCAGCTTCAAGACCTTTCGCAGCTCGGGGACCACGTTACCGGAAGCATCAATTACCCGAATTCCTCCCGCGTCCGCCTTCTTGGCAAAGAAGGATTTGTGATTGGCCGAACCATGGGTCGGCAACCAGACGATCTTCCCGCATCCTCCGGTGAACTTGAGCATTAGATCCACAGCCTCGGGGTTGATCCCGCCCACCGACTCATTCAGAGTAATTCCTCCGAACACTTCAATTCCCGGGATTATTTGGCGCACCAGGTAGGCGCGGTCATTCGTGATAAATTCATGATTCTTGGTCACCACCCCCCGCATCCCCAGTTCCTTAGCCTTCTGAGTCAACTCGAAATCATTCACCGCGCGGGAGGCTGTATCGGGCCCTGCGTGTACATGCATGTCAATGGTCCCAACCAGCGGGTTGGCGGCCACGAGAGTGGGCATCTGAGCCATTGCATTCTTGGCAACGACAACTGCTCCCATAACTCCGGCGGCTTTCAAGAAACCGCGGCGACTAATCCTTTCCTTATTCCCGGGAAGCCTTATTCTCGGTAGTGTTTCAGCTAAGAAAATACCGGGCTATTTGGGATTCCCTGAAAATTATTGTGCCTGAATAATGGTAAGAACGTTGGTTTTAATTGGCCCCGAAGACAAACGATACCTGAAAAATACTCTTCTACGAAAGGGTAGTCAAGAAGGAAATTGCCCCCCCAAATTGTCCCCATTTTCCTGCAAGATTGCTGATTTCGGTTTGAAGTGTTGTATTTTGAGAGGAAATACCAAAAACGAGACTTCAAGTAATCCATTCAAGCTATCGTGCCACTTAGGAAACTTGCCAAGTCGCCCTCATTTTTTCAATGAATGATTCGCATTACGATAATTTTTAGATTCCCAAATATTCCAACAAGATGGCAGAAAACGAAACTTTTTCCCTTGGCGCTGGGACTACAAAATATAGACATTAAAAAAGGCAGAGCCTAACGACCCTGCCTTTCCGAGTTAGCTTTTTGTTGTCTATCCCCTTGGCGCAGGGCGCATTCTTCATATCCCCTTTTTGTGTCCTATTTTTTGCACCGCGGGTTTCCGGTTTCCTCAGGAGGCACCGCAGCCTTCTCTGCAGCGATCATTGTCGGTGTGCCCACGAAGGGGAATTTGTAATAGGCACCCGGCCCGGCAACGACCTCGCTGACGGAAATTGGAGTGATCACCTGATGATCACAGGGGCGCATCGTCATCCGGCCGACCAGAGCATCGTAGGTCATTCCTTCCCAAGCTTTGATGATATCGTCCGCTTTCGTTGACTTAGCTTTTTTTATGGCTTCTGCCATGAACATGAAGGCTTGGTAGGATTTTCCGATCAACCAGGTGGGATAGGGGTGTTCCGGGTCCAGCTTTCTTTTTTTCCAGCGTTCGATAAAAGCCTTATTCTGGGGGGTATCTTCGGTCAGCATATAGACCTCAGCGGTGACGGCCCCAATTCCTGCATCTCCGATCTCTTGCATGGCGTAGGGGTCGACTAGGTAGTAACCTCCAACCTTGGCCTTTAACCCCAATCCCGCCGCCTGTTTGAGGAGAACCCGCAGATCCGCACCGTAATTCCCCGTGATCATTACTTCCGCTCCCGACGATACGACTTTACTAATGTAAGGCGCCAAGTCTTTTGCCCCCAGAGGATGGTAATCTTCCCCCACCAACTGCCAACCCGGTTTCAGCCGGTTCATGGCCTTTTTGAAGGCATCGGAGACATCATGCCCGAAGGCGTAATCCTGATTTACAAGATAGTATTTTTTGAAAGGTTTAGTTGCAAAATAGGCCGCCAGGGCGCCAGACTGCTGCGCCGTGCTCAGGGCCACCCGAAACTGGTAGGGGGTAAAATCCTTGCCCGTGAGTTCATCCCCGGCACATCCATAATTGAGGAAAATAATCGTATTTTTTTCAGCAACCTGCCCTAGGGCTTTGGCAACATGAGTGCCTGTTCCCGACATAATGAAATCAACTTTTTCTTCGGATATATACCGAACGGCCTTCCGGGTGGCGACATCTGGTTTTACCTGGCTGTCATCATAAAACATTTTAATGGGACGGCCGAGCAGGCCTCCGGAAGCGTTAATTTCATCCACCGCAAACTTGATGCCTAGTTGATAACGGTCTCCAATGTCTTTCATGACCCCGGATAAGGGGTTGATATCCGCCATTTTAATTGGTTCGGCTGTTCTCCCGGTCAAGGGAAAAAGGGAGATGGCCATCAAAAGGAATAAGCAAATTCGGAATTTTGTTTTTCCTCTCATTCTTTCAATCTCCTTTCAGGTTTTTAAGGTTAACACTCGATTTGTATATCCTTTTTAATGAAAAACCATTGCATAAGTTCCCTTCCCATATAAAGATAAGATTGGTACCTCATTCCATATTTTCCTTACCCCTCACCCCCTTTCTTGCCGTTCATTCGGTTCTTAAAAAGGAGAAAATAACCTCGACAGGGATTAATAAAATCCCTCCGCCTTCCATAATGGATCTCTTCCGAGAATCCATTTTCTAAATCCTCCAGAAGTACAAGGGCAGGTTGGTGAGGTACTCATTTAAAGGTAGGACAACGACGATGCCAAAGTTTCAAAATCCCCCATTCGGGTCAACAACAAAATTGCAGAGCGCGTGCCACTGTCCACACTCCTTCTAAATTCCAGAAATGAAGAGTATATCCGAACCTTGATTGCTGATTGAAATCTATACCTATCAGGAAATGATGTCAACCGACAACTTTCCGACAACTTTAGTCAACTATCTGAAGGGCCGTCGTGCTAAGATTCAGTGACTCCATCCTCCAATGAAATAGCATGACCGAGTAAAGGCCTGCGTCCCTAATGGCCCTAGTAACTTTTAGGGGAAATTAGCCCTGCGATTGAGCCCTCCGGAGGATTTCCATCGCGGCCTGCACGGAAGCGGCCCGCCCGCTCGCGGCCAGCGCCAGGACGAGAAGACCCTGCAGGGTGTCGTCGGTGGTCGGGCCCAGACGGTATTCGCGCCGGAATTTCTCCACAATCGTGCGCCACAGTACCTCCAGCTTCTGCGGCAGCCCGCCGGAGAAGACGAGCCGACGCCAGTTCTGACCGGGGGACAATCGCAATGCGCTTGCGTAATAATTCTCCGCCATGTTGGCGAAGGCCGCACGGAAGAGGTCACCAACGGTAAGGTTTTCCTCTCGGATGTTGGTGAGGTTGCCGGAGTCGCCTACGGGCGTGGGGAAAAAAGAGAGATGCGCGCGCAGTTCGCCAGCGGGCCTGGCCGCGGTGGCTTTCGCGATGTATGGCCATGGGTCGGACAGGGGGAACCCTTCGGCTTCGGCCAACTCGCTGAGCAAACGGACGAGGGCATTGAGGGCACGACCGGCAGGAAGATTCGAGATCCGATGGACGAACTGTCGGTCAAAGAAAGGGATGGCCTGGTAGTCGCCCGGCTCGGCATGCTCGCTGCGCAAACTCACCTGCGAACCCGTGGAGATGTTTAACGAGAGTTCCTCAAAGTCCAGGAGCACTCCGGCGAGGGCGCAGGGATGGTCGCCCACGGGAGGGTAACAAGGCAGCCGGCGCCTGCTGGCCCGCACCTCGCCCACAGGTTCATTGATTTCCCGCAAGGCCGGCCAGCGAACCTTGCCCAGGCCAAGCCGTTCGAAGATGGGGAAATGCCAGTCGAGCGTCGCCAGGTTAATGGCGCCCACCGCATTGCTCGGATGGGTAACTGGGAGAGAGCCGCAAAGTCTCGCAAGGACGAAATCGGGCAGCGTCGCGACCCCATTGACCGGCGGAGATCCGCGGTTTTCCACGAACCAGAAGAGATAACTGAGCGGGGTGCCGGGCCGGATTTCGCGCCCGAGGTCGACCCAGTCGGCGGGCGTGAGGCGGGCCAGAAGAGCGTCGTAGTAAGAACCATGACCCGACGGATGCGGTTCCAACAAGCGCCGGTCCAGCCAAGAGATGTAAGGGGAGAGCGCCTCGCCGCGCGGGGAGACCAGGATCATCCCTCCCATCTGTCCGCACATGAGCACGCCCTGGCAGTCGGGGGCTTCCGCAAGAAGTTCCTCGATGATCTGGCGCGTGGCGGCAACAAAGCTCTCCGGGTTGAACTCCGTGTGCAGCAACGGCAGGCCCGGAAGGGGCGCAGGACAGGGAATGTGCTTCGCCCTCCCGACGGAAAGCGTCTCGAGGTCGAGAATGGCCCCTTTGATGGAGGATGTACCCAAGTCAATGCCGAGGTAACGCATGTTTCACCGCTCATCATCTTGCCCCCAGGGGGCGAAATTGCAAGCCGATAAGGCCGGTTTTCAAAAGGCTCTTGGACCAGTACCGGGAAAAATCTACTCCCTTGGGTTAGGGGTGTCAATATGAGTTTCATGGCGTCCATGCAAAAGCGGGGAGCCATGGTCTTCAGCTATGTTAAAGGAAAATTCCTGGCCGCTTCTGCGCAAATTTTATCAAATCATATTAAAGGAATACAAGATTCTAAGGAGTTGTCCCGGGTTGAAAATATAACGAAAAAAAATTAGGTATGTTTGTTTTTCAATCTGACCAGAATTTGCTTGACATAAGGTATCCCGCTTTGGTAATCCTTCTGTGTGAACGAACATTCGTTCGCTCTAGGCCGTTAACCCGCTTTCTCACCTTTCAGGGGCCCATGCAGGTTCAAGCGCGAGTCAAGGATCAAAGCTTAATCAGCGAGAAGCGAAGGCAGATTCTCGAGGGGGCCCTCCAGGTCTTCAAGAAGAAGGGCTATCACAAAGCCACGGTGCGGGAGATCGCCAGAGAAGCGGGAATCGGGCTGGGGAGCATCTACGACTACGTCAACTCCAAGGATGATATCCTCTATCTTTTCTTTGAAGATTATGCTACCACTTTTTTCGAAAAGGTGAGATCCCGGGCTTCCATGGTTTCCGACCCGCTCCAGCGGCTGGAGATCACCTACCGGGCTTTCCTGGAAGTGGCCATGGAACTGGAAGATCAGGTGATGCTTTCCTACACCCAGGCCCGCTACGTGCAGAAGGATTACCTCAAGATCATTTTGAAAAAAGAATCCGAGATCGTCGAGCATTTTGAGAGGATCATCGGCGAATTGGGCAAAGGCCCCTTCGACCCCTTCCTGGAAGCCAATTTCCTGGTCTACAGTGGGGTCTTCGGGGTCCTGCGCCGCTGGATCTTGAAGCCCCGGTACAGCCGGGAAGAGATTATCGATTATCTGGTGCAGAGCCAGATCCAGGAAGTGATCCGGAGGATTCAGGGGAAATCAGTTCGGAGTAATTTGGTTCGGAGTTCGGAGTAAAGGGCCAAAGAAATATTGGGACGCGGATAAACGCGGATTAACACGGATTTCGAAGAAATATATTTTTTTCCTCGGAGGAACTTTTTCCATCGGTGTTCATCCGGTTCATCTGTGGTCCATCAAATAACCTTGATGAACTCGTAAAAAGTCGCAATTTCATAGAATTCGTCATTCCGGCGAAAGCCGGAATCCAGTTATTTCAAGATGTTCTGGACCCCGGCTTTCGCCGGGGTGACGCTCCAAGAGACTTTTTACGAGATCATCAACCTTAGGCACTCCGAACTTTAGGCATTTTAGGCATTCTTTTTGGGGGTTCCCATGTTCGATCCGAAAAAGGTCGAGGAGACCGGAAAACAGGCCAAGGGTTGGAATGAGAAGGTTGAAAAGACCCTGGCCAAAAATCCGGAGCGAAAAAAGGTCTTCCAGACGACCTCGGGGATCCCCGTCCAGAGGATTTTCATCCCCCAGGATGTAGCCGGACTGGATTACCCCCAGGACCTGAGCTTCCCCGGAGAGTTCCCCTACACCCGGGGCGTTCAGCCCACCATGTACCGGGGACGGTTCTGGACCATGCGACAGTATGCCGGCTTCGGGACGGCCGAGGACACCAACCGGCGCTACCGCTATCTCTTGGAGCAGGGGCAGACCGGGCTTTCCGTGGCCTTCGACCTGCCCACCCAGATCGGCTACGATTCGGACCATTCCCTGGCCCAGGGAGAAGTGGGAAAAGTGGGCGTGGCCATCGACTCGGTAAAGGACATGGAGATTCTCTTCAACCAGATCCCCCTGGACAAGGTCTCCACCTCCATGACCATCAACGCCCCGGCGTCGATTCTCCTGGCCATGTACATTGCGGTGGGAGAAAAACATGGGGTTCCCGCGGCCAAGCTCAACGGAACGATCCAGAACGACATCCTGAAGGAGTATTCTTCCCGGGGGACCTATATCTTCCCCCCCCAGCCCTCCATGCGCATCATCACCAACACCTTTGAATACTGCACCAAAGAGGTCCCCAACTGGAACAGCATCAGCATCAGCGGATATCACATGCGGGAAGCCGGGTGCACGGCCGTGCAGGAAGTGGCTTTCACTCTGGCCAACGGCATCTCCTATGTGGAGGCGGCCATCAAGGCCGGGCTGGACGTGGATGAATTCGGCCCGCGGCTGTCCTTCTTCTTCAACGCCCACCTGGATTTTCTGGAAGAGGTGGCCAAGTACCGGGCCGCCCGCCGTCTCTGGGCGAAGATCATGCGGGACAGGTTCAAAGCCAAAAACCCCCGCTCCTGGATGCTCCGTTTCCACACCCAGACGGCCGGGTGCACCCTCACGGCCCAGCAGCCCTACAACAACATCGTCCGCGTGGCCTGGCAGGCTCTGGCCGCGGTTCTGGGGGGAACCCAATCCCTGCATACCAACTCCATGGACGAAGCCCTGGCGCTGCCCACGGAGAAATCGGTCCAGATCGCCCTGCGGACGCAGCAGCTGATCGCCTATGAATCCGCGTCGGCCGACACGGCAGACCCCCTGGGAGGTTCTTACTACGTCGAGAAATTGACCGATGAGATCGAAAAGCGGGCCAGGGAATACATCGACAAAATCGACCTCATGGGCGGGTCGGTGGCGGCCGTGGAGAAAGGATACATTCAGCTGGAGATCCAGGAGGCGGCCTACCGGTATCAGAAGGAGATCGAAGCCGGAGACCGCGTGATCGTGGGAGTGAACCGCTTCCAGACCAAGGAACCTCCCCCCCAAGGGCTGCTGAAGGTGGACCCCAAGGTCCGGGAGGTCCTCCCTGGAGGAGCTGAAAAAAGTGGCCCGGGGAGACGGCAACCTCATGGTCCCCATCCTGAACTGCGTCCGGGCTTACTGCACCCTGGGCGATATCTGCGACACCCTGCGGAGCGTGTTCGGGGAGTACGAATCGGTAGTGAAAGTATAAAAACTTAGACCGTCGACCGTGGACGGTAGACCGCGGACAAACAAAAACGTAGACCGTCGACCGCCGACGGCCGACCGGGGACCTTAAAACATGCTGCCTTTGATCGGCCGTCAACGGTCGGCGGTCTTCGGTCGTCGGTCGGAATGGAGGGAAGGATGAAAATATTGAAGATTGACCACATCGGGATCGCGAGCAAGTCCATCGACCAGGTGGCCCCTTTCTGGAACGCGATTCTGGGGCTGCCCATCGCGGGAAGGGAGACGGTGCAGGAGCAGAAGGCCACCACGGCTTTCCTCCCCGTGGGAGAGAGCGAGATCGAGATCCTGGAATCCACGGCGCCGGACGGGGCCATTGCCAAGTTCATCGAGAGCCGCGGCATCGAGCAGGCGCTGAAAGAATTGAAAGAGAAAGGGGTTCGACTGATCGACGAAAAACCGAGGGGAGGGGCAGGAGGAGCGAAGATCGCCTTTATCCATCCCAAATCCACCAACGGGATCCTGGTGGAGCTGAGTGAGCGTTAACCCTCTCCCGATGGCAAACGGGGGGGGAAGCATTCCAACATCTTAAACTTGCGGCATTGAATGCGGCAGGGAAACCAAAAGGAGGAAAACATGCTGACCAAGGAGCAATTGCTGGAGAAGTCCAAGAAACCCTCGGCCGACGCGTTGAAGATGCACCCCTTTTATAAGGGAAAACTCGCCTCGAGCCTCAAGTGCTGCGTGCGCGATTTCAATGATTTCGCCATCTGGTACACCCCGGGAGTGGCGGCGGCCTGCCGGGACATTGAAGCTCATCCCGAGAAGGTCTTCGAGCACACCAACAAAGCTAACATGGTGGCCGTCGTTTCCGACGGGACCCGCGTCCTGGGGCTGGGAGACATCGGCCCGGAAGCGGCCATTCCGGTCATGGAGGGGAAGGCCATCCTGTTTAAATACCTGGGCGGAGTCGATGCCTGGCCTATCTGCCTGGACACCAAAGACGCCGAAGAGATCATCAAGACCGTAAAGATCATCTCCCCCTGCTTCGGGGGAATCAACCTGGAAGACCTATCCCAGCCCAAGTGCTTTCACATCCTGGACACCCTGCGCAAAGAATCAAAAATCCCGGTCTGGCACGATGACCAACAGGGAACGGCGGCCGTGAATTTGGCCGGGTTACTCAATGCCTTGAAGATCGTCGGCAAAAAACTGGAAAAAGTGCGCCTCACGATGGTCGGTTCCGGCGCGGCCAACATCGCCACCGCCCGGATCATCATTGCCGCCGGGGCAGACCCGGCGAAGATGATCATGGTAGACTCCAAACAGACGCTGCATAAGGGCCGGACCGAGTTGCAGAAGGACTATAAGGAAAAATGGCACTTCTGCCAGATCACCAACGCCGAACAGCGGAAAGGCGGGATCGCCGAAGCCATGGAAGGCGCGGATGCAGTCATTGCCCTGGCCAAGCCCGGCCCGGATGTGATCAAGAAGGAATGGATCAAGAAGATGGCCAAAGACGCCGTCATCTTTGCCTGCGCCAACCCTATTCCGGAAATTTATCCCTGGGAAGCCAAGGAGGCTGGGGCCAGGATCGTGGCCACGGGTCGTTCGGATTTCCCCAACCAGGTGAACAATTCCCTGTGCTTCCCGGCCATTTTCCGGGGCACCCTGGACGTAATGGCCAGCACGATTACCGATGAGATGTGCATTGCCTCCGCGCGGGAGCTGGCCAAATGCGCCGAGGACAAAGGCCTGAAGGAGGATTACCTGCTCCCCACCATGGATGAATGGGAGGTCTTCCCCCGGCAGGCCGTGGCTGTCGGCCTCAAAGCCATTGAGCAGAAAGTGGCCCGGGTCAAGCTGAGCAAAGAGCAGCTCTACCAGAAAGCCTCGGACACCATCCGCAAGGCCCGGATGGAAACAACGATCCTGATGGAGAAGGGAATCATCCCGGCTTATAAAGGATAAAAAAGGACCGCCACGCCCGGGGCGTGGCTTGAGGACCGGCCCTTCGGGCCTGGAGGCAACAGACCAAGAGAAAAGGGAACTCGGCCGGGAAAAATCATGAGCCGAGTTCCCCAAGAGTTGTGGAAGGAGGTTGTGATGCGCGAAGTCAATGCCAAGCAGATTACGGAAGTGGTGAGAAAGCTGTGTATCGATTCAAATTATTACCTGACCGAGGATGTCCTCAAGGCGCTGGACGAGGGGGAGAAGAAAGAGGAGTCCCCCGTGGGAAAGGAGGTCTTTCAGCAGATCAAGGAGAATGTCCGCATCGCTCGGACAGAACAGGTGGCGATCTGTCAGGATACGGGCTTGGCGGTCTTATTCGTGGAACTGGGCCAGGAGGTGCACGTCGTCGGGGGGAACTTCAATGAAGCCATCCACGAAGGGGTCCGGCAGGGGTACAAGGACGGGTATCTCCGGAAATCCTCCTGCCACCCTTTCACCCGGGTCAATACCAAGGACAACACCCCGGCCATTATCCACTTATCCCTGGTTTCTGGGGACAAGATCAAGATTGTCCTGGCCCCGAAGGGCGGGGGAGCGGAGAACATGTCTACGGTGATCATGCTCAGCCCCTCGGAGGGAATCGAGGGGGTCAAGAACCGGGTGGTGGAGTGGGTCAAACAGGCCGGTTCCAACCCCTGTCCGCCGATTGTCGTGGGAGTGGGTGTGGGGGGGACTTTCGAAGAGGTCGCCCTGACGGCCAAGAAAGCTCTTCTGCGTCCCCTGGGGCAGAAGAACCCGGACCCCCAACTGGCGGCGATGGAGGAAGAGCTTTTGACCCGGGTCAACAACCTGGGCATTGGGCCCCAGGGGCTGGGGGGAAGGATTACCGCGCTGGCGGTGAACGTGGAGATGATCCCGTGCCATATCGCCAGCTTCCCCATGGCCGTAAACCTAAACTGCCATGCCCACCGGCACCAAGAAGCCGTGATCTGAAGGAGGTGGAAGAATGAGCGAACCGATTCGACTGAAAACTCCCTTGACGGACGGGGATGTGGAAAAATTAAAAGCCGGGGACAAGGTCCTGATCACCGGGGTGATCTACACCGGGAGGGACGCCGCCCATAAGCGACTCACCGACTTATTAAAGGAAGGTAAACCCCTACCCTTCGACATCAAGGGGCAGATTATTTATTATGTAGGTCCAGCCCCGGCCAAGCCCGGCCATGCGATCGGGTCCGCCGGCCCGACGACCAGCGGGCGCATGGACGCCTATTCCCCCAAGCTGATGGAGATCGGGTTGAAGGGAATGATCGGGAAGGGCATGCGCAAGAAAGAGGTCATCGAGGCCATGAAGAAATACAAGGCCGTGTACTTAGCGGCCACCGGCGGGGCGGGAGCCCTCCTGGCCAAATCCGTCAAGAAAGCCCAAATCGTGGCCTATGAAGACCTCGGGCCGGAAGCTATCAACCGGCTGGAAGTGGTGGA
>JAPLIW010000408.1 GCA_026388915.1 Deltaproteobacteria bacterium | reverse complement strand
ATGAAGAGGAAGGGGACAAATGCCTTGCCGAAATCCCTTGAATCTTCACCCTCACCCCAACCCTCTCCCGTCAAGGGAGATGGGGTATTTTTGGCTTTTTACGGGTCCATCAGTCTATTGGTCTTTATTTTTTATTCCTCTGCGTTCTCTGCGCCCTCTGCGGTGAATGTCTTTGAATTTTAGTCCAGATATCATTGTCATCGGAGGGGGAGCGTCGGGGCTGATGGCCGCGGGAAGGGCGGCCGAGCTGGGGGCCCGGGTCCTTCTCCTGGAAAAGATGGGACGGGTGGGCATCAAGCTGGCCCTCACCGGCAAGGGACGGTGCAACCTGACCAACGGCGGCGACCTCCCGTCCTTCATCGAAAGCTACCGCCACAACGGAAAATTCCTCTACAACGTCTTCTCCCGCTTCTTCAACCACGACCTTCTATCCTTCTTCCAAAAGCGAGGCCTTCCCACGGTGGAAGAGAGGGGAAGAAGGGTATTCCCCGCCTCCAACCGGGCTCAGGACGTGGTCCGGGTTTTAAAGGAATATGATTCTTCCCAGGGGGTCCGGACCTTGGCCCACACTCCGGCAAAAGAGATTCTCCCGGAGAACGGTCGGGTTGCCGGGGTGAAGACAGATTCCGGAATCATGGAAGCCCCCCGGGTCATCCTGGCCACGGGAGGATGCACTTACTCCCAAACAGGATCCACCGGGGATGGCTACCGGATGGCCCGGGCGCTGGGCCATACCCTTCAACCCCTTCGGCCGTCCCTGGTTCCGCTGGAGACCGAGGAGAGGTACGTGCGGGACCTGCAGGGGCTTAGCCTCAAGAATGTTCGCGCCGCTCTCCTGGCCTCCGGCCAAAAGGCGGAGGAGGAATTCGGAGAGATGGTCTTCACCCATTTCGGGGTTTCCGGCCCGATCGTCCTTACTTTGAGCGGCCGGGCGGTGGATGAACTGAGCAGGGGAAAAGTGGAGCTTTCCATTGACTTCAAACCGGCCCTTTCCCCCGAGCAGGTGGACCGGCGTCTCCTCCGGGAATTTGAGGCGGGGAGCAAAAAGAAGATCCTCAATATTCTGCCCAACCTTCTGCCCCAGAGGATGGTCCCCGTTTTCCTGCGGAGGGCGGAGCTGCCGCCTGACCGGAAGGGGGGAGAAATCCGCGCGGAAGCGCGCAAAAAAATGGTGCACCTGCTCAAGGACTGGCGGCTCACCCTGCGGAAGGCCAGGCCCATGGAAGAAGCGATCGTCACCGCCGGCGGGGTCACGGTGAAGGAGATTCATCCCGCCACCCTGGAATCGAGGATCATCCGCGGCCTTTATTTCTGCGGGGAAGTGATCGACATCGACGGGAAGACCGGCGGGTACAACCTGCAGGCGGCCTTCAGCACGGGCTGGGCGGCCGGGGAGGCGGCGGCGAAAGAGCCATGAGCGAAACGAACGGGCGTGTTTCCCTGAAAGACCTGTCGCTGAAGGACCTGGAGGCTTTCATCGTCTCCCTGGGGGAGAAGCCTTTCCGGGCCATCCAGGTGGCCCGGTGGGTTTACGGGAAGGGAGCCCGCAGCTTTGAGGAAATGACCAACCTCTCCCGGGATTTCCGAAGAAAAATGGAAGAATCCGCCCGGATCACCTGGCTGGAACCGGCGGAAATCCATTCGTCCGAGGATGGAACGAAAAAGTATCGGTTTATCCTTCCCGATGGAGAGGCGATCGAAAGCGTCCTCCTGCCGGAAAGGGACCACTTTACTCTTTGCCTCTCCAGCCAGGTGGGCTGCGCCCTGGGCTGTCGCTTCTGCCTGACCGGCAAGCGGGGATGGGTACGAAACTTAAAACCTTCAGAGATCATCGATCAGGTGATCAGCGTACGGGCCGGCCTCTCTCCCGGACAAAAGCTCACCAATTTGGTCCTCATGGGGATGGGGGAACCGCTGCAGAATTTCGAGAATGTTCTTCAGGCCCTGGAGATTCTCCGGGCCCCCCTGGGACTCCAGTTCTCCAACCGCCGGATCACCCTGTCCACGGCGGGAATCATCCCGGAGATGGTGGACCTCCTCTCCCGCAGGAACTTCGTCAAACTGGCCATCTCCCTCAACGCCGCCACGGATGAACAGCGCAGCAGGCTCATGCCCGTCAACCGGAAGTACCCCCTGAAAGACCTCCTTTCCGCCTGCCGGAAGATTCCCCTCTCGAACCGGGAGAGGATCACCTTTGAATACGTCCTGATCCAGGGGGTGAACGATTCCAAAGAGGATGCCCTCCGGCTGACCCAGCTGTTAAAAGGAATCCGGGCCAAGGTGAACCTGATCGCTTTCAATGAACACCCGGGAAGCCCTTTCCGCAGGCCCGCGGATGAGACGGTGCAGAAGTTCCGGGAGATCCTCATGGCCAAAGGTTTCACGGCCATGCTCCGGCAGAGCAAGGGTGCGGATATCCTGGCAGCCTGCGGACAGTTGGGAGGACACGCAAATGCGGAATGCGGAATTCGGAATGCGGAATAAAGAAAGCATAGCGCATAGAGTAAAAAAAGAATCAATAGATAAAGGAAAAATATCTTTGGGTTATGCCTATCGGTCTGTCTTTTTTGCCCACAAAAATGCCCGTAAAAATCTCTTGACAGAATTTGGGTATTTGTGGTAATGGCAACGACGAACAGCCGAAGGGCTCTCCGAAGTGCTCTCGGCGGGCAAGGGATCGATTCCGCGGGTCGTCGGTCCAAGTGCGGAAAAGGAGGGTTTGAATGAAGTTGACGGGTCGGGTGAAGTGGTTCAATGATGCCAAAGGGTACGGTTTTATCGAACAGGAGGGGGGTCGAGACATCTTCGTGCATTATACGGCCATTGTGGGAGAAGGGTTCAAATCATTGGCCGAAGGGCAGAAGGTGGAATTCGAGATCATCGAAGGCGCCAAAGGGCCCCAGGCGACGCAGGTGGTGAAGATGTAGATCGGTTTTCAATCCTAAGACCCGCATTCGACCCCGAAAGGGCAACCTTCCGGGGTTTTTTTATGCGGAATGGGGAATGCAAAATTCGGAATGCGGAATTCTGAATGCGGAATAAGTACCACATTTTTCATGATACCCCGGCCGGATGTAGCTGCGAGGCCTATCCTCCATTATAGTCTAAACATTCATTGGAGGACGTTGTCTTTTGAAAACCTCGGACTGGACTCCGGCTTTCGCCGGAGTGACGAACATTAGAAAGGCATGGTTCTTGGTTGTCATTCCGGCGGAAGCCGGAATCCAGGATGATGAAAAGACGGAATTCCTGTCCAGATAATTATGGCCTCATTAGTAACTTTCATCTCCATCCTATAAACTGTATTGGCCCTTCATTCCGCATTCCGAATTCCGCATTCGGCTTGGGCTTTTCCTCCTTGACCCATGGGGCGAAAGGGGCTAAACTTTTTTCAAAAACGAGGAGTTACTTCCTGATGCTCAAAATCGCCGGCATCCAGATGAACGGGACCGCCGACAAAGAGAAGAATCTGGAAAAGGCCCGGGTGCTGATCGGGTTGGCCGCAGAGAGCGGCGCCAAAATGATCTGCCTCCCGCAGCTCTTCACCACTCACTGGTTCCCCGCGGACATCAACCCGGAAAACCTCCGGCTGGCCGAAGAAGTTCCGGGTCCGACCACCGGGGTCATGCAGGAGATCGCCCGCCGGAACGGGGTCGTCCTGGTCCTTCCTCTTTTCGAGAAGGATCCCCGGGGGATGTATTTCAACACGGCTGTGGTGGTCGATGCGGACGGCGCCATTCTGGGCAAGTACCGGAAAATTCACGTTCCCCAACTGCCTCTGTGGGAGGAGAAGGAATACTTTCAGCCCGGCGACCTGGGGTTCCCCGTCTTTCCCACCCGTTACGGGACCATCGGAGTGCAGATCTGCTGGGATAATTTCTTTCCCGAGGGGTCCCGGATCCTGGCTTTGAAGGGGGCCCAGGTGATCTTCTCGCCCACGGCGGCGGCCCTGGAGTCCCACCGGAAATGGGAAAAGGTCATCTGCGCCAATGCCGCAGCCAGCGGGGTTTATATCCTGCGGGTCAACCGGGTGGGAAAGGAAGCCAAGCAGAATTTCTACGGGAAGAGTTTCTGCGCCACTCCGGAAGGGGAGTTGGCCGACCAGCCCAGCGGAGCGATTGAAGGGGTGATCCTGGCCACCATCGACTTTTCAGAGATCGAACGGACCCGTCGGGTCTGGACTTTTCTGCGGGACCGGCGGCCGGAGCTGTACGGGGAGCTCTGCGGTGAAAAGGTTTTTTTGAATCCATGAACGAAGTGACCCGGGCCATTGCCGAGTTTATCGCCGGGGAAACCGGTCAGCCGGTGGAGGAGGCGGAGAAGGGGATCGAAATTCCCCGGGATCCCCAGTGGGGGGATTACGCCTTCCCCTGTTTTACCCTGGCCAAGGTGAAACGGAAAGCCCCTCATTTGATCGCTCAGGAGATCGCCCGGAAGTTCCAGCCGGGGAAGCTCCTGAGCGAATGCATCCCGGAGAGCGCCTACCTCAATTTCCGCATCCGGAGGGAGGCCTGGGCGGAGATCATTCTGCGAAAGGTTTTTTCAGAAGGAGAAGACTACGGCCGGAGCGCGGAAGGGAAGGGGAAGACCGTTCTGGTGGAATTTTCCTCCCCCAACATTGCCAAGCCCTTTCACGTCGGCCACCTCCGCTCCACCATCATCGGCCACTCCCTCGGCGAGATTTTCGAGCGCCTGGGGTATCCGGTGGTCCGCCTCAACCATCTGGGGGATTGGGGAAAGCAATTCGGGGAGGTCATCACCGGGTTCAAACACTGGGGGAGTCCGGACGAACTGGAAGCCCAACCCCTGAAGCATCTCTTTGAGGTGTACAGCCGCTTCCATGCGGAAAGCGAAGCGCAGCCGTCCCTCCACGAAGAGGCCCGGTCCTGGTTCAAGAAGCTGGAAGAGGGAGACTCGGAGGCCCGCCGGCTCTGGGGGCGTTTCCGGGAGATCAGCATCGGGGAATTCAAACGGCTTTACCGTTTCCTGGGGGTTTCCTTCGACTCCTACGACGGGGA
Organism: Deltaproteobacteria bacterium; assembly: GCA_026388915.1. Lineage (GTDB taxonomy): Bacteria > Desulfobacterota > SM23-61 > SM23-61 > SM23-61 > SM23-61. The sequence goes on along the minus strand of JAPLIW010000408.1, from coordinate 9,833 downwards.
GAGCTTCTACCAGGACCGCCTGGCGGAGCTGGTGGAACGCCTGCGGGAAAGCGGCCTCCTCGTGGAAAGCCAGGGAGCCTGGATCATCCCCCTGGAGGCTTACGAACTGCCCCCGGCCCTCATCCTCAAAAAGGATGAAGCGACCCTCTACCTCACCCGGGACATCGCCGCCGCCGAGTACCGGTTCCAGCGGTGGAACTTCGAGAAGCTGATCTACGTCGTGGGAGCTCCCCAGAAGCTCCATTTCCAGCAGCTCTTCAAGGTCCTGGAACTCATGGGGTACGACTGGAACCGGCGCATGGTCCACGTGGATTTCGGGCATATCCTGGGCATGAGCACGCGCCGGGGAGAAGTAGTCTTCCTCCAGGATGTCATCGATGAAGCGGTGGCGCGGGCCGAAAGGGTCATCGAAGAGCGGGGAGAGGACAAGGAAGCACGCATCGGGAAGATCCCCGAGGGGGAAAGAAAGACCATCGCCCGCGCCGTGGGACTGGGGGCGATCATCTTCAACGACCTGCGCACCCGCCGGTCCAAGGACGTGGAGTTCGACTGGGACCGCATCCTGGGCTTCGAAGGAGCCACGGGTCCCTACTGCCAGAACGCCCATGTGCGCTGCTGCGGGATCATGCGGAAATTCGGCGGGACGGTGACGGAAGAGGCGGACTTTTCGGTCCTTTCCAGCGACGAGGAGTTCGACCTGATCAAGCGGGTGGGAGAGCTGCCCGGGGTGACCCGCCGGGCGGCCGAAGAGCATGAGCCCTCGGTCATTGCCAATTACATGCTGGACCTGGCCATGGCCCTGAACGTCTTTCTGGCCCGGCACCGGGTGCTGGGGGAGGAACCCCGGATGACTCGGGCCCGGGTCCTTTTGATCCATGGGGTAAAGGTCGTTCTGGCCGCCTGCCTGCGCATGCTGGGGATGGAAGTTCTGGAACGGATGTGATGGAATCGAGAAGGGAAAGACTGCGAAAAGCTGCGGCCCGGCGAAGGGCCAGGGATTTTTCCCCCGGCCCGGTTCTGCCCCCGCCGGCTTCGGGGGACAAGAGTAACCGGAAATTCTTTGCCGTTGCCGCAGGGGCCGTCATCCTGGCACTGGTGGCTTTTATTTGCGGGGTCCAAATGGGCAAGGCGCTCAGCGACCTGCGTGGGTCGGAAGAGGCCGGACCGCGCATCCAGGATCGAAAAGGGGAAGCCCCTCCCTTCCGGTTCATAGAAAAAGGGAAAGAGTCGCCGCCCATCCAGGAAGCCAGACCCCGGCCCCCCGAAACGGGAGAAGGCAGGAAAGAACCGCCAGCCCCCCGAACCCCGGAAAAGGCCCCTGCGGAGAAGACCGCGGGTCCCTCCCGCGAGTCATCGCCTCCTCCCTCGGAGGAAGGAAAGGCCAGTCTCGCCAAAGCCAAGTACACGCTCCAGGTGGGGGCGTTCAATAATCCTCAGGAGGCCCAGGAACTGGTCAATCAGCTGAAGAAGAAAGGATATGATGCCTACCAGATCACGGGAAGCGCGGCGGCCAAAGGAACGCTTCATCGGGTGAGAATCGGGCATTTTCAGAACCTCCAGGAAGCCAGGCAGTTTGCCCTGACATTCGAAAAGAAAGAGAATCTGAAACCCATTATTTCCAGTTTACAGAACCCCTGAGTGACATTTTCTTTCATTTCTTGCATTTCCCTTCTTGAGATCGGCCGGGTTGTATGCTAACATTTCAAAAATAGCCAGTTTTTTAAGTATGGCCGGTTTGGTTCCGATAGGTTATGCAGCAGGGACGCCATGGATCCTGGAAAGATTGAATCTTTTCAGGCCCTTGGCCGTGGAGAGGCGGAGCTGAAAGGCCTTTATTTATAGTCGGGAGGATGGGAATCTCGCCGGAAAAAGGCTCAACCGCCATGATCGAGATGGTCCGCGTAAGCAAGGCTTACGAGGATAATCCGAATGCGCTCTTTGACATCACCCTGAGAGTTGAAAAAGGGCAATTCATTTATCTGCGGGGCTCAAACGGGGCGGGCAAGACCACCTTGTTTAAGCTGCTCTACGCGGAGGAGCGGCCCACGGCGGGAGAGATCTGGGTCAACGGGTTCGAGGTGGCCCGCCTGAAACCCCGGAAGATCCCGTTCCTCCGAAGGACCCTGGGTTTGGTATTCCAGGACCTGAAGCTTCTGCCCCGGCGAACGGCCGTGGAAAATATCGCCTTCGCTCTGGAGGTCCTGGGAGCGAAAAGGGGCGAGGTCGCTAAAAAGGCCGCCCAGGCCCTTCGCTGGGTGGGATTGGAGCGGCGGGGCAACTGCCTTCCGTCCCAGCTTTCCGCGGGGGAGCAGCAGCGGCTGGCCATCGCCCGGGCGGTGGTCAATGATCCGGTTCTCCTGCTGGCGGATGAGCCCACGGGAAACCTCAGCATCACGGCGGCGGAAGAGATCATCCGCCTCTTTGAAAAGATCAACCTGCGGGGAACCACCGTGGTTCTGGCCACTCACAACGAGGGGCTCGTGGCCGCGTGGCCGAAGGAAAAGATTGTGCTGGAGCAGGGGAAATTGTTAGAGGCTTTGGCCCCGCCGCTCCTGGCCGGAGGTTGAAAGATTCGGTTGGGCAAGGAGGCGGGCTTTACGCGGAGGATCATAGGTTCGAAGGAATGAGGGGATATTTTTTCCGCCAGGCATGGCAAAACCTGACCCAGAACCCATGGCTGAACGCCATTACCCTGGGAACCATTACCCTCTCTTTTTTGATCCTGGGCGTGTTCCTGATTCTTTTCCTCAACACCAAGGGGCTGCTGGAAGACTGGGGGGGCCGGATTCGAGTCACCGCCTACCTGGGCGGCTCCCTGAGCCAGGACCCGCTGAACCGGCTGCGGGAGAAGATCCTGGGGTTTGAGGAAGTCCAGGAAATCAAGTACCGTTCCAAGGAGGAGGCCCTCAAGCTTCTGGAAGAAAAGATGCCCGAGCGGAAAGAACTGCTCCGCGGCCTCCCGCGAAACCCCCTGCCGGCCTCCCTGGAAATCCGGCTCCGCGGGGAATATCAGAATTCCGAAGGGGTCCGGAGCCTGGTCAGAAAGCTGCGGGGCATATCCGAAATCGAAGATATCCAGTATGGGTCGGACTGGCTGGAACGTTTCTCCGCGTTCATGTCGCTCCTGAAGGTGCTGGGCCTGGGCCTGGGGGGGCTCCTCCTCCTGGCCACCATCGTGGTCATCTCCAACACCATTCGGCTGAGCATCTTCGCCCGAAGGGAGGAGATCGAGGTCATGCGTTCCGTGGGAGCGACCGGGCCTTTCATCCGCGCTCCTTTTTATATCGAAGGGCTCCTCCAGGGATTTCTGGGGGCGGTCCTGGCCGTGGCCGTGCTCTTTGCTCTTTTTCAGATCTTTTTGACCCGGGTCTATGAGCCGCTGAAGGACCTACTGGGAAATTTTCCGGCCCAGTTTCTCAGCCTGGAGCAGATGGCCGCCGTGGCCCTGGGAGGTCTGGTCCTGGGGCTCTTCGGGACTCAGGTCTCGGTGGGGAGGTTCCTGCGACTTTGAGAATCCGGGGATGGATGGCGCTCATCGGAATCCCCCTCCTGGCGGGCAGTCTCTGGGCCCAGAGCGATCCTCCGGGCCTGTCCAAGGGGGTGGACCAGGGCAAAAAAGAGCTGGGGGGGATCAAGAAGAAGATCCAGGAGGAGAAGCAGCGCATCCGGGATATCACCAAAAAGGAATCCTCGGTCCTCACCCAGCTCAATACCCTGGACCGCAACCTCATCGAAAAGGACAAGGATCTGAAGGCCCTGAAGCAAAAACTGGCCCGGGTGGATAAGAAGGTCCAGCGGGCCAATCAGGACCTGGGTCACCTGACGCTGAATATCGACGCCCAGGAGAAGCTTCTGCTAGACCGGCTCGTGGCCCTGTACAAGTTTGGAGACACGGAGACGCCCCAGCTGCTTTTTTCCTCCGGGACCTATGATGATTTCCTGAGCTCGCGGCGGTATCTGACCTCCATCGTGGAACAGGATCGCCAGCTGATCGACGATTACCGGAAACGCAAGACGGCGGTCGGAAATTACCAGCGCCAGCTGGTGGAGGATGAACAGGAGCTGAAAAGCCTGAAGAAGAAGGCCGAGCAGAAAAAGGGGGAAGTCCAGAAGGACCTGCTCCAGAAGGGAATGATCCTCGACGCCGTGCGGCAGCGGAAGCAGGTCCATCTGGCGGCCATCCGGGAGCTGGAGGCGGCCTCGGCCCAGCTGCAGGGCCTGATCAACCGGCTGGAGAAGGAACTGCAGGAAAAGGCCAAGGAGAAGACCTTTGTCCCCTCGGCCAGGGGTTTCGGGGCCCTGCGGGGAAAGCTGCCCTTCCCGGTGAGGGGAAAGATTCTGAGCACCTTCGGCAAGAACGAGAATCCGAAGTTCAACACCTTTACGGTGCAGAAAGGGATCGAAATCGAAGCGCCCCTGGGGGCCGGTATCCGGGCCGTTCACGAGGGACGGGTCCTCTATTCGGACTGGTTCAAGGGATACGGTAAAATTTTGATCATCGATCACGGGGAAGGATATTATACTCTTTCCGGACACGCCTCCGCGCTCCTCAAGGCGGTGGGGGAAGAAGTCCGGACGGGAGACGTGGTGGCTCTGGTGGGAGACACGGGCTCGCTCAAGGGCCCCTGCCTCTATTTTGAGATCCGGCAGCGGGGAAAGCCCCTGGATCCCGGGGCGTGGCTGGGCCATTAGTCTCCGCCCGGAAACTGCCTCTTCCCTTGCCCCTGGGCCGGGCAGCAGACGGATTATGAGCCAGCCTTTCAAGGGGGAGGGAAAAACGGCATTTCCGGACGGGTGCCAATAAAGAAGCGAAAAAAGGCCCGAGGGTTTTTCGAGAGCCCGGTGAAGGGCCGTACATCCATCCGCCGAGGTCGGCGGGTGGGAAGGAGAAGTCGATGAGCGGTTGGATGAACAAAAAGAAATTTTTTGCCGTGGTCTTTGTCTTCTTTTTTCTGGGAATCTACCTGGGCCTGACCCACGCCCGGCGCGTGGGGGCGGATATGGAATCGGCCTATGGAAAGCTGAAGGTTCTGGCCGACGTCTTCACCATCGTGGAGCGGAACTATGTGGAGCCGGTGAAGGCCGACAACCTCATCAACGGGGCGATCAACGGCATGCTGGAGACCCTGGACCCCCACAGCACCTACATGACCCCGGAGATTTACAAGGAGATGCAGACCGAGACGCGGGGCAGCTTCGGGGGGATCGGGTTCGAAATCACCATCCGCGACAAGGTCCTGACCGTGGTGGCGCCCATCGAGGACACCCCCGCTTCGCGGGCCGGAATCCAGAGTGGCGACCTGATCCTGCGCATCGACGGGAAATCGACCAAAGACGTAACCCTGATGGAGGCCGTGAAACTCATGCGCGGGCCCCAGGGCAGCCAGGTGACCATCACCATCATGCGCCAGGGGTTCACCGAACCCAAGGACCTCACCCTCACCCGGGCCATCATCCCCATCCGGAGCGTCCGCTCCCGGACGCTGGAGCCGGGGTACGGGTACCTTAAGCTCTCCCAGTTCATCGAAAGAACGTTCCCCGACATGGAGGACGCCCTGAAAAAACTGGAAACCCAGGACGGACCCCTGAGAGGGCTGATCCTCGACCTGCGCAACAACCCGGGAGGGCTGCTGGAACAGGCGGTGAAGGTGGCCGACCTGTTTCTGGACTCGGGAATGATCGTCTACACCGAAGGCCGGGTGGAAGGCCAGAAGATGAAGTTCTTCGTCCAGAAGAAGGAAAAAACACGCGAGTACCCCATCATCGTCCTGGTCAACGGGGGCAGCGCCAGCGCCTCGGAAATCGTGGCCGGAGCGCTGCAGGATCACGGCCGGGCGGTGGTCTTGGGGAGCCAGACCTTCGGCAAGGGTTCGGTCCAGACCATCATTCCCCTGGAAGACGGCTCGGCCCTCCGCCTGACCACGGCCCGGTACTATACCCCCAACGGCCGGGTCATCCAGGCTCATGGGATTATCCCGGATATCGTGGTGGCGGACATGGTCCCAGAAGGGAAACGGAACGCTGTGCCGCGCTTCATGCGGGAGAAGGACCTGGAACACCACCTCCAGGGGGAAGGGGAAAAGGCGGCCCCGCAAAAACCCTCGGATCCGGCCAAGAAGCCGGAGGCCGCGGCGGCCCCGCAATCCACCGAGGACCCGCCGCTGGACCGGGCCCTGGAGCTCTTGAAAACCTGGCAGATTCTGAATAAAGTGAGCAAGAAGAACCCGGCTTGAAGGCCGTGACGGAGGAAAGGATCATGGGGGATCTGGAAAAATCTTTCCGGTACCCTCTGACCGGCGAGGGGTGGGGGCCCAAGTTTGCGTTCGGCGGGATCCTGTATGTCCTGGGCAGCCTGCTCGGCTTCCTTCCCTGGATGGGGTGGATTTTCTGCATCCTCATCGCCTTTCTCCCCCTGGGGTATGCCTATAAAGTTTTCCGGGATCACCTAGGGGGCGCCGGGGGACCCCTTCCGGCCTGGGCAGATTGGGGAGAGCTGTTCACCATGGGTCTCTTTGTTTTTCTTCTCTCCCTGGGGTACTGGATCATCCCCGGGCTGATTTACTGGCTGGGGAAAGCCCTCTGGGACAGCGGAGGGTTCGCCGCCTTCCTGGGCGTTCTGTTCATCATCCTGGGCCTGGGAGTGGGCCTGGTGGCTTTCTTCCTCCTGCCCATGGCTCTGGCCTTTTACGCGCGACAAAACGAATCCTTTACCGCCGCCTACCGCTGGAGCGGCATCGTGGAAAAAATCTGGGTGGTGCAGAGGGAATATTTCATCGGCTGGCTCGCCTGCCTGATTTTTCTCCTGGTTCTGCTCTTCGTGAGAACCTATTTCCTTTACGTCGGCTGGGTTCTCCATGCTTTCGGGGTTTTTTACCTGAGCCTGGCGGCGGCGCATCTCTTCGGCTGCCTCTGCCGTCAGGGCATGGAGGCCAACCGGTGAGCGGTGGGGTCACGGCCTGAAAGAAAGCCAGGAGGCATCCTGGCTTTCTTTTTGGAAAGGAAATATTTCGCCACAGAGGCCTTAGCGCGGCAGAGCCGCAACTAAAAAAAGATGAACCGCAGAGCACGCAGAGATCACAGAGCTATGTCAGATCAAGCATCGTCCTCCCAGAAATCCCCCCTTCACCCCCCTTTTCCAAAGGGGGGTTGGGGGGGATTTCAGAGAATCGTGGCCCATAGAACATTTCCTCGCAAGATTGAGAGAGTCTGCGGATTAGGAGTACAGAGAGCACAGAGAAAAATCCCCTGAGAGCAGGGAAATAGATTACGGGAAAGGAACGATGCCTGAGAATCAGAACCTGAAGGAAGGAAAGCCTTTGAAGAATCCGGAGATCAAGAGAAAATCCGCCTTTCGGGAATACGCCGAGGCGATCCTGGTGGCCCTCGTGCTGGCCTTGTTGATCCGCACCTTCATCGTCCAGGCCTTCAAAATCCCCTCGGGGTCCATGGAGCCCACCCTGGAGATCGGGGACCACATTCTGGTGAACAAGTTCATCTACGGGGTCAAAATCCCCTTCACCGGCCTGTCCTTCTGGGCTTGGGAGCAGCCCCAGAGGGAGGACGTCGTGGTGTTTGCCTATCCCCTGGAGCCGGAGAAGGATTTTATCAAGCGGGTGATCGCCGTGGAGGGGGACACGGTGAAGATGGTGAATAAAAAACTCTACATCAACGGGGCGGAAGCCTACGATCCCCACGCCGTATACAAGGAGGAAACCCCCCAGCCCGGGGATGCCCAGAAACGGGACAATTTCGGACCGGTGACCGTCCCCCCGGGAAAGCTCTTCGTCCTGGGGGACAACCGGGACCGGAGCCTGGACAGCCGCTTCTGGGGGTTTGTTCCAGTCCAGGAGGTGAAGGGGAAAGCTTTCATCGTTTATTTTTCAGGGTCTATGGATTTTCTATCCATAAAGGTTCGATGGAATAGAATCGGCCACCTGATCCGTTAAGGAAAAAGGCAACATGAAGCGACGGGACAAAGAAACGGTCATGGATGAGGAGACCATGGAGCGGGCGCTCGCGCGCATCACCCATGAGATCCTGGAACGCAATCAGGGGGTGAAGGATCTGGCCCTCATCGGCATCCGCACGGGCGGGGTGTACCTGGCGGAACGGATCCGGGATAAGATTGGACAGATGGAAAAAGTGCGGGTCCCCTCCGGGATCATCGACATCACCCTGTACCGGGACGATTTCGCCATCGGTCTTCCCCGGCCCCTGGTGGGAAAGACGGAGATCCCCTTCTCCCTGAAAGAAAAAAAGGTCGTCCTGGTGGACGACGTTCTCTATACGGGAAGGACCGTGCGCGCCGCCATGGACGCCCTGATTGATTTCGGCCGGCCCCAGTTCATCCAGCTGGCGGTCCTGGTGGACCGGGGACACCGGGAACTTCCCATCCAGGCCGATTATGTGGGCAAAAAGATCATCACCACCCCCCAGGAGGAAGTGACCGTCACCTTCCGGGAGCTGGAGGGGCAGGACCGGGTGGTGGTGCAGGAAATCATACCTGAATAGGAATATCAATAAGGGTTTATCCGCAGGTTTCGCAGATTACGCAGAGATATAAAGGCTACGGTTTAGAAAAGCTCCACCATGCGCAAGGCTCAAATAAGTTTCTTCAGACATTCGTATTTATCCCTGAGGCTTCATCCGTGTTTATCCGCGTCCAAAAAAGTTCGGAGTTTGTAGGGGCGCGCTGCCGCGCGCCCCTACGGAGTTCGGAGTCAAAGGCGATAAAACCCTGTTTTTGACGTTAGGCATTTTTCATTTGTATTCATCTGTGTCCCATAAGGTTTTTACGGATTTCGAATTGCTGGTAACCCTCACGGTCCTCTGTAAGAGTCTGGAGGAGCAAAAATGGTAGACGAAAAGAACCGGGGATCGGGCCAGGAGCTGGCGGAGCGCCCCGCGCGACGCCTGGCCGGGAAAGACCTGTTGGGAATCCAGGGCCTGAGCGTTTCGGACATCGAGCTCATCCTGGATACGGCCGAGTCGTTCAAGGAGGTATCCACCCGGGAGATCAAGAAAGTTCCCACCCTCCGGGGCAAGACGGTCATCAACTTCTTCTTCGAAGCCAGCACCCGCACCCGGACCTCCTTTGAAATCGCGGCCAAGCGGTTGAGCGCGGACACCATCAACATCTCCACCTCCGGCAGCAGTCTGGTCAAGGGGGAGACGCTGATCGATACGGCCAAGAACCTGGAGGCCATGAATCCCGATTGCATCGTCCTGCGGCACTCCGCGGCCGGGGCTCCCCACCTACTGGCACGCCTGATGCGGATGCCGGTCATCAACGCCGGGGACGGGGCCAACGAGCATCCCACCCAGGCCCTCCTGGACATGTTTACCGTGCGGGAGAAGAAGGGGGGATTGGCCGGACTCAAGGTGGCCATCGCCGGGGATATTCTCCACAGCCGGGTGGCCCGGTCGAACATCTATGGCTTCACCAAGCTGGGGGCGGAGGTGTACCTCACCGGCCCGCCGACGATGAAGCCCCCGGAGATTGAAGGACTGGGGGTCCGGTGGCACAGCAGCCTGCGGGAGCTGATTCCGGAGATGGACGTGATCATGATGCTGCGCATCCAGCTCGAGCGCCAGGGGGGGGGCTTCTTCCCCACACTGCGGGAATATTCCCGGTTTTTCGGTTTGAACCTGGAGGCGCTCAAGAAGGCCAAACCCGATGTGCTGATCATGCATCCGGGCCCCATGAACCGCGGGGTAGAAATATCGCCGGAAGTGGCCGATGGTCCCTATTCGGTGATTCTGGACCAGGTGACCAACGGCGTGGCCGTGCGCATGGCCCTGCTGTACCTCCTGGTGGGCGGGGTAGAGTAGGA
>JAPLIW010000613.1 GCA_026388915.1 Deltaproteobacteria bacterium | reverse complement strand
ATAATTCAAGACCTGACCCGGATTGCCCACCTTCACTTTTGTGATTTTGTTTCTGCCAAAAGGCTATCTTGTGGCCAGGAAGTCCCGCCATTGGCGGGATTGCGCGGAAAAAGCATCGGCCCAGTTATCTCGGATTTCGGATTTCGGATTTCGGATTTTTTTGCTTTTTTCCCAATCCGCATTCCGCAATCCGCATTCCGCATTTCAATCACTGTGCCCGCAAAGACTCCACGATGTTCATCCGGGAGGCCCGGAGGGAGGGGAGGAAACCGCCCACGAAGCCCATGACCAAGGAAAAGGCGATGGCCTTCCAGGCGATCTCCCATGTCAGGGCGAAGGAGAAGGCCAGCTCGGAAAAGGTCTGGAAGTTCATGGTGGAGATGGTGATGAGCTGCATGAAGGACGCCAGGAAAATCCCCGCACCGCCCCCGATCAAACCGAGGAAGAGGGACTCGTAGAGAAAAGCCCGCAGGATGCTCCCCCGCTGGAATCCGAGAGCCCGCAGGGTTCCGATCTCGCTCGTCCGGCCGGCCACCGAGGAGTACATGGTGATCATGGCCCCCAGCATGGCCCCGAAGGAAAAGATAAGGGTGAGGGAAAGCCCCAGAATGTTCAGAAACTTGGACATGATCTCCGATTGCTCGGCATAATACCGGTTCTCCCGTTTGGCCTCCAGGTTCAGGCGGGGGTCGGTTTCGATGCGCCGCTTGAGGGGGAGAAATTCGCCCGGGTCATGGAGCTTGAAGATGACCGCGGAGTAGACCGGTCGGCGGAAGGCCTGCATCAGCTGGTCCGCATCCCCCCAGATCTCCGAACTGAATCCCGTATTGCCCGCGTCGAACACTCCCACCACGGTCCAGTCCCGCAGGCCGAAGCGCAGCGTCTCTCCCAGGCCCCCTCCCTGGAACCGCTCCGCGATCTTCTGGCCGGCCATGATCTCCGGTAAACCGGGGCGGGGGATCCTGCCCTGGACCATCCTCATCTGCGGGCGAAGGGCCAGGGAACTTTCCCCGATTCCCCGGACTACCACGTTGGAGACGGTCTTGTTGTTTTCCAGCTTGGGGAGGCTGATGAGCACCACCGCCTCTTTGGCCAGAAGGCGCCGGCCGTCGGCCCCAACGGCCACTTCCGGCTGGGTCTCGATGATGGAGGCCTTTATCCGCTCCACCCCGCTCTGCACTTCCGAAGAGGAGCCCTTGCGCAGGACCACGACATTATCCGGGGAGCCGGTTTCCACCAGGGTTTTCTTCAGACCTTCGGCCATCATGAGGATGGCGGTAAAGACAAAAACCACCAGGGCCATGCCGGAAGCGGCGAGAATCGTCGTGAGGCGTCGGGTCCAGAGGTTGCGGATGCTGTAGGAAAGAGGCAGTCCCATTCAGCCGATCCTCCGTAGGCCGTCGGCGATGCGAACCTGAATCGCCCGCCAGGCGGGAAGGAGGGCGGAAAGAATCCCCACCCCGAGGGAGGCGATCAGGTCCAGGGTTAAAGTCGCTTCCTCCACCTGGAAGACCGGCAGGTACAGGGGAACGGTCTTCTTGAAAATATACGCCGCGGGAAAGGTAATGGCCATCCCCAGGGCGCACCCCATCAGGGTGATGAGCAGGGATTCTCCCAGGATGAGCCCGGCGATATGCCAGCCCCCGAACCCCAAGGTCTTGAACACGGCATACTCCCACATCCGCTCCCGTGCCGCCATGGACATGGTGTTGGCCACCACCGCGGCGATGATCCCGATGACCACGAAGGAAACGATCTGGATGGCCACGATGATGGCCTCCGACATGGAGATGAAAGAAAGGGTGAAGGCCTTCTCCGTCTCGGTGAGGGTCTCGGCCAGGGAGTTTTTGAAGGTCCGATCGATCGCCTGGACCACGATGGGAGAATTGTTGGGGTGGTCCACCCCGATCATGTAAAATCCCACCCGGTCCGCCCGGGAGGGGACCGTCTTCCTCAGGGTCTCGTTCAAGTAGTCCCAGTGGAAGAAAAACTGCGTCTCGTCCACGTTTTCATCCCTCCCCCGGTATATCCCCCGGAGGACGAACTCCCAGTTGCCCGGGAAGATGCTCCCCTGCAGGGTGATCAAATCCCCGATCTTCCACTTGAACCTTTCGGCCAGCTTCTTCCCCGCCGCCGCCCCTTTCCGGTCGCGCAGGAAAGCCTGGCGCTGTTCCGGGGAGAGGATAAATTCCGGGTACAGGTCCAGGTAGGTCCTGGGATCCACCGCAAAATTGGGAAAGAAATTCTTCCGGTCGATGTAAATCCCGCCGAACCAGTTTCCGAAGGATACGGTGGTGACTCCCTCGACCTGGCGGATCCGATCCTTGTAGGCCAGGGGAAGGGGAAAGACGAGGGACACGGCGTTTCGGGTGATCAAGCGGCTGGCCGAGGAGGTTTCCACCCCCGAATACCAGGCGCTCACCACCGTGCGGAGGAGGCCGAAGGCCATGATCGCGATGGCGATGCTGAAGAGGGTCAGCAGGGTGCGCAGCTTGTGCCGGAAGGCATTCTTAAACAGGAGTTTGAGAATGAGCATGGTTCAAGAGTCCCTTGTCCAGGTGACGGATGACCACTGCCTTCTTAGCCGCCCGCGGGTCATGGGTGACCATGAGGATGGTCTTTTGGGACTCCCGGTTCAGCCTTTCCAGCAGGTTCAGGACCTCCTCGGCGGAAACCCGGTCCAGGTCTCCCGTGGGCTCGTCCGCCACCAGAATCGTCGGGTCGGTCACGATGGCCCGGGCAATGGCGACTCTCTGTTGCTCTCCCCCGGAGAGCTGGGGTGGGCGGTGATCCATCCGCGCTTCCAGATTCACCACCCGCAGGCACAGCTCCACGTGTTCCCTCCTCTCCGCCCGCGACAGGCCGGTGAGGAGGAGGGGAAGCTCCACGTTTTCGAAAGCAGTCAGGACCGGAATCAGATTATAAAACTGGAAGATGAAACCCACATGGGTGGCCCGCCAGGCCGCCAGCTCGCTTTCCGAGAGGGAAGTGATATCCAAGCCCCCCACGGTGATGGTCCCGCTGTCCACCTGGTCGAGGCCGGCAATCAGGTTGAGGAGCGTGCTCTTCCCGGACCCGGAGGGCCCCATGAGAGCCAGGAACTCCCCTTCCTGGACGTCCAGGTTGATATCCTGCAGCACCGCCACCCGCCGGTCCCCCCGGCGGTAGGATTTGCTCACCTTTTGGATTTCAACGATGGGAGGCATATTCTTCAAAGCACGCAAAAGCCTAACCGTCGCGCGGTCATTTTAAACCGGCAACCCTCACCTCTGAACACCTTTTTCCCTTCGCTCGCCAAACGGGCGCGCGGCAGCGCGCCCCTACAATCCGCAATCCGAAATCCGCCCTGCATTACGTAGAGTGCAGGGCTGCCCTGAACCTCACATGGTTCAGGGCGCACTCCGCATTCGCTTTTCCCCTGCCTCCTGCACCCTTGTTTTTTCCATTCCGCAATCCGAAATCCGCATTCCGCAATTCCTATTCTCCCCCCTTAATCCTCGCCCCGCTTTTCAATTTTGCCGGTGGGTCCAGCACCACCTGGTCTCCCGCCTTCAAGCCGATGAGCACCTCCACCATGTCCCCGATTTGGGCTCCGGTCCTCACCGATGTCTCGATGACCCGGTCTCCTTTCACCAGGAATACCCCCTTTCCTTCCCCCCTGGCCAATAGCGCTTTCTGGTTGACCGCGGTCCTGGGAACTTGATCCATCTTGGACACGGGTTTGGAGAGGAAAGATACCTTGGCGCTCATCTCCGGCAGGATGCGGGGGTCCCGGTCGACGAAACGGATCTTCACCATCACCGCCGCTTTGCTCCGGTCCCCGGTGGGAACGATCATATGGACGGCCCCCCGCAATCTTTTGTCCGGCAGGGCGTCGAGCTGGATCTCGCAGGGCTGCCCGATCTTCACCTGCCCCAGGCTCGATTCGGACACGTCCGCCTGCACCTGCAGGGATTCCATGTCAGCGATGGTGACCACCGCCGACTTCGACTCCGCCGACGCGCTGAAGGGGGTTACGATGTCCCCGATGTCGGCGTTTTTGGTGAGGACCACGGCATCGAAGGGGGCCCGGATCAGGGTGTATTCCAGCTGGATGGCGGCCGCTTCCAGCGCCGCCTCGTTCGCTTTAATCACCGCCTCCGCGGCTTTGACCGCCGCCGCCGCCTTCTTGTGCCGGGCCACGGTCGTATCATACTCTCCGCGGGCGATAAAATTCTTGTCCACCAGTTCTTTGCTCCGATTCAGGTTGAGCGTCGCGTCCGCCAGTTCAGCCCCGGCGTTCTCAAGGTTGAAACGGGCCGTTTCCAGGTTGGCCGCCGCCTGGGCCTTGGCCGCCTCCACGTCCTGGCTTTCCAGGCGGGCCACCACATCGCCCTTCTTGACCCGGTTCCCCTCCTCCACCCCCAGCCAGACCAGGCGCCCGGTCACTTTGGAGGCCAGGGCCGATTTCCGCTGCGGGACCACGTACCCGCTGGCCGTCAGCACGGTGTAGGCCTGCGAGGGGTAGACCTGGGTTACATTGGCCAGCTGCACCTGAACGGGCGGGGTGAATATTCCCATCCGGTAGAGGAACCCCGCCGTCAGCAAAGCGAGGATCAGAAAAACCAGGTACAGGACTTTTTTCCCCCGAGCCGGCCGAAAGGCCGCTTTGGACTTGTCGATGGTCAACTTGGATAGATCTTGATCTGCCATGAGCGGTTACACCCCAAGAACCGTTCTGTCGCCGTTCCTGCCAATGGGAAAGAGAGGGGATGAGAAAAAGAAGAGAGGCAGAAAAGGGCTCTCTCTATCTTAGGAATCCCTTCCTGTCCCTGTCAACCAGGATCTCGGGATCTCGGGAGAGAAATTGCTGAGTGCGGAGAAAAATCAGAGGCCTAGAGGAGAGAGAATCATGACCTCCGGCAGAGCCGGAGGTATGAAAAACAGTGAACCGCTCAAAGCGGATTGAAATGGGCGCCACCTAAAGGTGATGATCTCGTAAAAAGTCTCTTGGAGCGTCACCCCGGCGAAAGCCGGGGTCCAGAACATCTTGAAATAACTGGATTCCGGCTTTCGCCGGAATGACGAATTCTATGGAATTGCGACTTTTTACGAGTTCATCAAAGGTGGCCTTCGGTCGAATGCCAGGCCCGGGGGCAAGGACCTTCTGTGCAAAAACCATGAGGCGGCTTCCATTTTCTGGACCAGGCGGGCCAACCGTTTGAACCTCCGATGAAGGCGTTCTCT
>JAPLIW010000827.1 GCA_026388915.1 Deltaproteobacteria bacterium | reverse complement strand
CCTCTTTTGGAATCCTCAGAGGCTTCAAGGGGGATCAAGGAGGGAGATCGGGTTCGAGTGAATCTCACGACCGGAGAGATCTTCGATCTTACCCAGAAGAGAAAGTACCTCGCAAAACCCATTCCGTCCTTTATGCAGGATTTAATCAGGGATGGAGGATTTATCCGCCATCTTCGGAAAAAGGGGTTAAAAGAGAAGAAGTAAACCCCGTTCAAACGGCTCAAGGCGGATGCTCCGCACCGCTTAACCCTGCCTGGGCCAAAAAAATGGTGTATACGGGAGACCCCATGGACGGGGAAACGGCCTGGAAGATTGGATTGCTTGAAGAAGTCAGCCCACCCGATAAAATCTTCGAAGGTGTGGAATCCCTTTTACTGCGGATTCGGAAAAATTCCTCCTCCTCCATCCGGGAAACAAAAAAGCTCATGGCTGTTTGCCTGAAAGATCCTAATCTGCTTTCTGTGCCTGATAAAGCCCTTCCCCTGATGGACTCAGCGAAGACGGAGGATTTTAAAAAGACGACCCAGGCGTTCCTGGAAAAACGGGATAAAAATTGAGAGAAAGGAGACAGGGCCAATGAAAAAGGTGATTTTCCTCGCAGGGACTTTTCTTCTCGCATTTTTCCTTTGGGTAATTTTGGGGTGCAAGGGGCCTCAGGTGAGGGGCCCGCAGGAAGAGAATTTCTTTGGCCCACCGGTTCAAGACAGTCGGGGGGGGAATTTCCTGGGGCCTCAATCCACCCGGGCCAAGGGGGAGATCCGGGTCCTCATGGCCGTGGCCCAGTTTCCGGATGTGCAACCGAGGGTTCCCCTGAGGAATATTGAGAGAACCGTGGTGCAGGAACTCAACGAATATGTGAAGGAGCAGTCCTATGGTCAAACATGGGTCAAAGCCGAGTTCATAGGATACGTTTCCTTACCCCATTCGATTTCGGCCTACCGGATCAGCCCGAATAACTTTGAAGTGGATCGGGGAAGGGTGAGAAAACTGATCGAGGACACCATGACCTCCGTAGAGGATCGAGTCGATTTCTCTCGGTATCAAAACATACTCATCGTGCCCGCAGCGATGACCCAACCGGGCAAAGGATATGGAATGATGTGCTACTGTGCTAATCCGGGCATGCTCACCGGAGTCCGGGGGAATCCCAGATACGTGACATTACGTTCCAGAGGAGGAAAAGAATTTTCGGGGGGAGTCTTTGTGGCAACGGAGAATGCGCCCCTGGGAATGTTCGCCCATGATTTCTTCCATGCCCTAGGAGGGGTTTCCGACAACAATCGGCTGGTTCCCTGCCTGTATAATTTTGAACGGCAGCCTGAGGCCTCCAGACTCCACAAATGGGAGTATTGCACGGATTACCTAGGAACATGGGACGTCATGTCCACCCATTATGTCGGTAAGAGGTCCACTCCGGGGATATGTTCTTTTACCCGCATTCGGTTGGGGTGGATCTCTTCCGAACAGGCGATTCAGGTCAGGCCAGGTGAGGAGAATGGAACTTTTCTTGCGCCTCTGGCCAAAGGAGGAAAGACTCTGGTCTTGAAAATTCCCCTCCCGGGGGGGCAGTACTATCTGGTGGAGAGTCGCCAGCCCGTGGGGGTGGATAAGGTCCAACCGGATTCGGGGATTCTGATCCTGAAAGTCAATCCCGCTGCGCAGGAAGGGAGTGGGATCGTCAGGATCATGGATGCAGACCCGAATTCTCCGAATTTATCCCGGGCCACTTTTCGGCTGGATCAGGAAAATCGGAACCTCTTTGTGGACAAAGAAAACAATGTGGCCGTCATTCCGCTATGGGCTCAGGGAGAGAATCAGGGGGTGATGGTGACCACCGCAGAGAAGGGCCGGGATGCTTTAATGGCCGCTCAAATGATTCTCAAATTGTGGCAGAAGTACCCGGAGCCCCGGGATCAGAAGACCGGGCCGATCGTCGAAGAATGCCTGGCCGCGTTCAAGGGTTTCGATTTCCAGAAGAGCTACCGGATTGCCCAGAAGGCGTTTTAAGATAAGGAGACCAGGAGAAAAGAGGTGAGTCATGGATACAGGAAAGATCGACAATAATGCCTTTGTTTATCCCCTGCCCATGGTTCTGGCCGGAGTCATGAAATTGGGGTCTGCCCGTTGACATGTGACAAAATTGCTTAGAAAATAACGTGAGCGTGTCCGAAACTTATTGAATTTTCATGGTTCGTGTGTGACGAACCCGTCATGATGGATTACTATTGAATTGGCCTAGCAAATCACTCCTGCGGTCGGCTGATAGCCGTCCGCTGATTTTGGTCGTTATAGGGTAACGCAAGTGGCAAGTTTGGTGAATGGAAATGAAGATATTT
>JAPLIW010000795.1 GCA_026388915.1 Deltaproteobacteria bacterium | reverse complement strand
CGCCCTGCACGCGTCCCTGGGGATCCGGGTCTTCCTGATCGACCTGGGGGCCGAGGTGAAGACCCAGAAGGCCCTCTTTATCGTCTGCCTTCTCCTGGCTGCTTTTGGCCTGTTTTTCCTGTGGAGCTATCTGCCCCTGGGGGGGTAGAAACAAGAAATTCACCGCAGAGATCACAGCGCGGCAGAGCCGCAACCAAAAGGAATCACCCCCTCCCTCCCCTCCCCCCTCGAGGGGGAGGGTTAGGGTGGGGGGGATGCTTTTTGCTTAATAAAAATTTCAGAAATTGAACGTAAGTAGTACAGAGTCCGCAGAGCAGAATTATAGAAAAGAAAACAAAAAGGAAAAATGATCTACACATTCAACATTTTCAGATTTGATCCCCAGAAAGACTCAAAACCCTACCGGCAGGAATTCCGGGTGGACTTGGGGGATGCGGATAAGATGACCGTGCTGGATGCCCTCTTCCGGATCCAGCAGACCCTGGACAAATCCCTCTCTTTCCGCTACTCCTGCCGCCTGGCCATGTGCGGGTCCTGCGCCCTGGTCATGAACGGAAAGGAAGGCCTGGGCTGTAAGACTCTGGTCAAGAATCTGGGCCCGGGACCCATTTCCCTGGAGCCCCTCCGTCACCTCCCGGTGATCAAGGACCTGACCGTGGACTTAAAGTTCATGATCCGACGGCTGAAACAGATGGAGCCCTACTTCGTCCCCCGCAGCCCGTCTCTCGAGCCGGCCCAGATCCGGCCCGATTCGCGGGAGCGCAAGGCCATCGGGATGAACACCGAGTGCATCGCCTGCGGTTCCTGTGTCTCCTCCTGCACCATGATGCACTGGGACCCGGACTACATCGGCCCCATGGGTTTGAACCGGGCCTTCTGCCTGATTGCCGACTCCCGGGATTTGACCGGCGAGCGCCTGGAGAGGATCGCCGGAGAAAACGGGATTTACCGGTGCCACATGGAATTCAACTGCACCGACGTGTGCCCCAAGCACATCAGTCCCACCCGGGGGATCCATTACCTGAAGAGAAAGGTTTTCTGGCAGGGGATGAAAAACCTCAACCCGTTTCGAAGAGGCAAGAGCGAATGAAATTTTGGGCTTTGTTCGAAAAGTACGTGATTCATCGAATGGCCGGTCAAAATGGAAAACCTTGAAAATTGCCAAGAAATCGTGCTTGGCCTGACCATCTCCGAAATCCCCCCCAACCCCCCTTTTCTAAAGGGGGGCAGGGGGGATTTCTGGCAGGGCCGTGGTCCTAGGGTAAATCCTGGTTACTGGTTGGGGCCCCGCCAATTACGGAGAAGTTTTAAAAAGTGTTTAAGCACGCACTTTTCGAACAAAATCAAATTTGGCCTCAGGATTCTATTCGCGGGGATGCTGGGGATGACCATTGGAGCCTTTCCCGCGACCGCTTCGGCAAAGACCGCGGGATATTGCCTGGAGTGCCATTCCTCCAAATCTTTCCCGGATTCCGGCCTGTCCGGAATGACTTCGGGTCGGAGTGTGTACCTGGCCAAGCTGGACCCCTGCCCGGGGCTCCGTTCCGCTTCCGAGGAGATGTATTTCACCGAGAGCCGGATGGCAAAGATTCATGAGATCCTGCGGACCCTGGCCCGGGATGGATGGTCCACGGAGGCCCTGGAAAGGAAAACGGATCAGACCGGCGAAGCCTTTTCTCGCCTGGGAAGAGGCGGGGTCCAGTCCACCCGGGAATTGGCCCGTGAGTCTTCTTCTCTCCGTTCCGCTCTGCAAAAAATCTATGACCAGACCGTTCAGGCACGGGCGGAATCAGACCGCCGGTGGCTCATCGGAATCGGGGTTCTTTGCTTTATCGCCCTCCTGGTTCTCCTGGGGGTCGGGTTCCATAAGCTGGCCCGGATGGGCAAGGTGGGACTCCGTTTCCTGCTGGTCGGTGGGAACCTTTTCCTGGGCGCCTGCTCTTCAGGTCCTTCTGAACCGGTCAAAAAGAGCCCGGCTCAAGAGTCCCTCGATCAATCCCTTTCGGTGGCCGGTCAGGCGGCCGGTAAAATCGAAGAAGGGTTTTATCAATCCATTCTCCTGGCCCGGGTGGCCCGGGAATGGTCCCAGATCGATCCGGGGGGCGCGGAAAAAGCTTTCCAACTGGCCTGGCAAATGGCCCTGGCATACCGGCAGGATGCGGAGAAACTCCGCTCCTTTGAGGAAGAAATTTTCCGTTATCCGGATCGAAGCGCGGCGGTCAAACAAAAAGTAAATTATGATACCGTCCTGGACCTGCGGGATGAATTGCGCAACGTCCATTCCCGCACCTGGGCCATGCGCGCCGTGGCCGAGGAATGGGCGGTGACCGATGAAAAGAATGGGCGGCAGGCTCTGGAAGATGTTTCCCGGAAAGCGGAAGAAATCAAGGACCCGGAGATGCGCGACCGGGACCTGAAATCCCTTGCCGAAGCCTGGGCCCCCTTCGATGAAAACCGAGCCTGGGTGATTTCCGGCTCCATGGCCGATCCGTTCCTTAAATCCCTTACCCTGACTCGCCTGGCCCTCTCCGCCCGGAACCGGGATATGGCCGGGAACTTCCTGCGAGAAGCTTGGACAACCGCCCAATCCATTCCCTCTCCCTATCCCCAGGCCCAGGCGTTGATGCGCATTTCGGCCGCCGCCGGCAGAGTTCTTCCGCAGGATAAGAAGCTCTGGGCGGAACAGGCCATGACCCACCTTCAGAAATTGAAAAACCCGAAACTCCGGGAGGCAGCGCTCCAGGAAATGATTCTTCTGTGGACTCCCGTGGACGGGGAGATGGCCGAACGCTGGGCCGGGGAACTCAAGCCTGAACAGGCCGAGGCGCGCGCCTATGCCTTTCTTCAGCTTTCCCTGCGGCCCGGAATCCCCCGGGAAAAAGCCAGAACGCTACTTGTCAGGGCCCTCGAAGAAGCGAAGCAAATTCCGGATGCTTATGAATCCGGGAAGATCATGAGCACGGTGGGGAAGGAGTTCGTTAAGGTCGATCCGCAATCAGCCCTGTTCATGGTCCAGCAGATTCAGGATCCCCTTTACCGTTCAGAAATATTGAGCGGGATGGCGGAATCTCTTTCCCGGAAGGATCCCCTAAAAGCGATGGAGCTCGCCGGGAAAATCCCCCTGGAGACGATGCGGGCCGCGGCCATGGGGGAAATCATCGGTCGGGGGGCGGGGGAAGACCGGCGGAGAATGTTATCCCTTTACCAGGAAACCTTTCAGGCCGCCCGGGCCATCCCCGATCCA
>JAPLIW010000450.1 GCA_026388915.1 Deltaproteobacteria bacterium | reverse complement strand
CGGGCCGGAGTTTGACGGCCACGAAGTGAATTTTGCCGAACTGGTGAAGCGCCAGAGGGCTTACCTGGATCAGGAGCAGCAGGCGTCGAAGATGTTCCTGCATCCGGGGGGCGCCTGCATGGGAGGAAAGAGCTGATGACCGAGCCGACCGAAAAGAAGAAAAAAACCCAGATTCCCCGGACCCCGATGCCCGAGCAGGAGCCCAAGGTCCGGGCCAGGAATTTCGACGAGGTGCCTTTCGGTTACACTCCGGAGCTGGCCAAGCTGGAGGCCAGCCGGTGCCTGCAGTGTAAGAAACCCGCCTGCTTGGCGGGGTGCCCTGTTTCCATCGACATCCCCGCGTTCATCGGGCTGATCCTTCAGGAGGACTTCCGGGGCGCAGCCCGCAAGCTCAAGGAGATGAACAGCCTTCCGGCGGTCTGCGGCCGGGTCTGCCCCCAGGAAGACCAGTGCGAAAAGGTGTGCATCCTGGGGAAGAAGGGGGAACCGGTAGCCATCGGGCGGCTGGAGCGCTTTGCGGCGGATTTCGAACAGAAGCTGGGAGAGTTCACCCTGCCCCCCATGGCGCCCCCCACGGGGAAGAAGGTCGCCGTGGTGGGCTCGGGCCCGGCTGGATTGACGCTGGCCGGAGACTTGATCAAAAAAGGGCACAAGGTGACGGTGTTCGAAGCCCTGCACAAAGCCGGGGGGGTGCTGGTGTACGGAATCCCGGAGTTTCGCCTGCCCAAAGCCATCGTCCAGGCCGAGGTGGAATACCTGGAAAAGCTGGGGGTGGAAGTGAGGCGCGACATGGTCATCGGGCAGATTTTCACGGTGGATGAGCTCATGGCCAACGGGTACGATGCGGTCTTCCTGGGAACGGGAGCCGGCCTCCCGACCTTCATGAACATCCCCGGCGAAAACCTGAACGGGGTCTACTCGGCCAACGAATACCTGACCCGCTCCAACCTGATGAAGGCCTATCTCTTTCCCCAATACGATACTCCCATAGCCTTGGGGAAAAAGGTGGCGGTCCTGGGGGGCGGAAACGTGGCCATGGACTCAGCCCGCACGGCCCTTCGCCTGGGGGCCGATGAGGTTTACATTGTATACCGCCGGTCCAAGAAGGAATTGCCCGCGCGGATCGAAGAAGTCCACCACGCCGAGGAAGAAGGAATAAAATTTCATTTCCTGACCCTGCCGGTGGAGATCCTGGGGAAGGATGATGGGTGGGTCTGCGGGATGAAGTGCCAGAAAATGGAACTGGGCGAGCCCGATGAATCCGGCCGACGCCGGCCCATTCCCATCCCCGGCTCGGAATTCGTTATGGAAGTAGATATGGTGGTCGTCGCCATCGGAACCGGCGCAAACCCCTTGATTCCCTCCACAACCCCCGATTTGAAGACCAACAAGTGGGGCTACATCATAGCCGATCCGGAGACCGGAGCCACGAGTAAGAAGGGGGTCTACGCCGGAGGTGACATCGTAACCGGATCCGCCACGGTCATCCTGGCCATGGGAGCCGGGCGGAAGGCGGGCGAAGCGATCCATAAATACCTGCAGGGATAAATCGCAAAGAGCAGAGAGCATAGCGAAAGGCGAAAGAATTACGAACTGCCATTCCACCGCTGCTCCGCAACGGGGGCGAAGACCCTCTAGGGCGATGCATTTGGTGGCAACCAGAAGGGTCCCGTCCTTCCAATCTCCTTGAGCGTTCCCACCCTTTCCTTGCGGTACTCCTCGCTGTGAGAAAAAAAGTCTAGGGCGAGGCGCCGGCGAAATAATTCCCCCGAAAATATCTTTACCAAATCATTCAGCGAAATAATTCCGTCTTCCTTACGGGAATCGAACTGGGCCCATTTACGAATGTGCTCTTCCGACCGGAAGAAATTCATCGTGCTTCAGGAATAAGGGAGGTTTTCGTACCATTTCCACATGGGAACAGCCACATATCCCATCACCCCTTCGGGCTCAATCCGGAGGAGGACGCCATCTTTTAAATCCAGCCGCATCGGCAACCCACAATCCAGACAGGGTGCATCGATCCGAACCGTTTTCCCCGGGAAAAGCCAGCAGACTGCCAGCGACTCAAAGGCTCACTGGCCAAACCACTTCTGTTGGCCATCGATCGTCAGGCGATATTGAGTTGGAAGATTGTTGAATGGGGCAAAGGAGACAATATAATCAGTCCCCGGGAATAGCCAGGCTGGAATCCTCATACGAAAGAGCGCATGGAGAGTTTTTCGCCCCTCTTCCGGTGAAACCTTCAGCTCCGAAGCGATCTCCGTATAGTGCGGCGCTCGCCCGGTTTCGATCATCCGTCTCAGGATGAAATGAAAGGTTCTATCAAGAATCGTGGGTTCACTCACGAAAGGCCTCCTTTCTTTCCTCTTTCCGTTAGGTATGTCATTATTACAAATTAAGAATAGGTCATTGCCTATCCCTTTAACATCCTCTTGATTCGTTTATAACTTGAGAGTACCGAGTTCATAATCATTAAGGTAGCTTGATTTTGCCTTCCTTTGCAAGTGTGATTTTTATCTTCGAGTGTTGGATAGCCAGATCGACCCACTGTTGCATAAGTTTTTTGAATCGCTTGAAAGTCGCGA
>JAPLIW010000485.1 GCA_026388915.1 Deltaproteobacteria bacterium | reverse complement strand
TGGAGAATTATGACCTCCACCGCCAGGGATACCACGATACTCACGACACCATGGAAAACATCGATCTCGATTACGGGTCGGCGCTGGCGGCCATCGCCATCGAAGCCGTCGCCCGGGCCGCCAGCGAAAAGCCCTTTCGCCCCCGCCGGGAGCAGAAATAGAGCCGTCCAAGCTTATCCCTTCGGAAACCTATTTTTCCGCAGTCAGAGCTACCCTTTCCACCTTGTCCAGGTCCCTTTTATAGAACTTGGACCCCAGGTAAAAGAGGACGCACGAAATCAAAGCCGCCAAAGTTGCGAGCTTCAGGGCTGTGGCGATCCCGTACGCATCCGAGAGGGCCCCGGTCACGATCGGCCCGAGAGAGCTTCCCAGGAGATTTTGGGCGATCACACAAAAGGCATAGGAGATGGCCCGCAGGCCGGGATGGACGACATCCTGGGTGACCGCGATGGCCGACGAGGCAAAGGCCATGGAAGCAATTCCTCCCAGGATGAGAATGGCATATTGAACGGCCCCCCCGGAGAATAGATGCAGGGAGCAAAAATAGAGAACCGCGGACAGGAGGGCGGAGATGGCGGAGACCAGCAACCGGGCCTGAATTCTCTTTTTCATCCATCGATCGGCGATCCAGCCGCCCAGGGGAGACCCGATGATGGCCATGAGCATGACCCCGCTGGTCAACAGGGTGGCTTTTTGCAGCGGAGCTCCGTGGACCCTTTGGAAATAGGTCGGAAGGAAGGAGGACAGGGAGATGGTAAGGAACATCATCCCGGCGAACCCCAAATAGGTCAGCAACAGGGAAGGGGTGCGGGAAAAAGCCCGGACCATGTCCATCTTGGACATCTTTTTCTTGGCCGCAAGAGAGCTTGCCTGGGCCTCTCCCTGCGGGACGGTTTGTTCCAACCCGATCGTTTTGTAATCTTTTACAAAAAAGAAGAGGATGGAGATGAGCAGTCCCGGCAAAGCGACAATCCCGAAAGCATTCTTCCATCCCCAGTGGGTGGCGATGAAGCCGCCGACGACAATCCCCGTGGCCATGCCGAGGGGGATGGACATATTCCAGAGGCCCACCATGAAGGCTCGCCTCTTCTCCGGATAGAGGGCCGAAATCATGGCCGTACCGCCGGGGGAGTAACCCGCCTCCCCGAGACCAATGGCGGTTCGGGCGACAAACAGTTGCCCGAAAGTTTTCGTAAAGGCACAGGCCATGGTGGCAAAGCTCCACAAGATGGCCATGATGCCGATGCTCTTCTTCCGGCTCCACCGGTCAATCAAAATCGAAATGGGGAAAGAGAAGATGACGATAGCCCAGTAAACGGCCGAGACCAGCGCCCCGCACTGGGCATCGGTCAATCCCCAGTCCTTCTTCAGGAAAGGGAAGAGGGAGACGACCACCATCCGATCGACGTAATCAAAGAAATAAAGGAGCCAGAGGAGAATGAAAATATAGTGGCTGTAGGCCTTGGAGAAGAGATAGCCTTCGGGGGGAGCGGTTCTGGCCATATTTCACCTCCGGATGTTTTCTAACGCATAGGGCAAAGAGCATAGAGCTAATGACCAATGGCCAATGTTCAATGACCAATGATCATTGATCATTGATCAATAACGTATAACCTATAACTACAAACTCTCTCCGCTCTTTGCTCCTTGCTTGCTACTCTACGCGCCTTTGAGGAACTTTGAAACATCCACCCCGCCGATCATGGCCAGGCCGATGCTTCCCGGGCTGATGGGCTTGGGATCGGTCATGACGTTGATGCACACCGGGACATTCGCTTTGAAGGCTTCTTCCAGCGCCGGGCGGATGTCATCCGGCTTTTCCACCAGGAAGCCTTTTCCGCCCAGCGCTTCCACGGCCTTGTGGTAATTGACCATTCCGATCTCGGTTCCCTCCTTGATATACCGGCCCAATTTAACTTCCTGAGAATGGCGGATCATGCCCCATTGCTGGTCGTTGCAGATGACGGTCACCACCGACAATTTTTTCCGGATGGCGGTCTCGAATTCCATGAAGTTGAACCCGATGGAGCCATCGCCGGTAATCAGGCAGACCCGCTTTTCGGGATAGAGTAGCTTGGCGGCGTGAGCGTAAGGCAGGCCGCATCCTAGGCACCCGAATAAACCCGCGTCCAGGTAGTGCCCGGAGCGCCGGGCCGTTCGGGTCATGGACATCCAGACCCGGGTATCCCCGCCGTCGCTGACCACAAGGTCATCCTCCCGGCCCATGAACCGATTGACCTCGGCGCAGATGCGCATGTGATGGGCCGGCACGGCCTTGCTCTCCCAGACCAGGGCGCCAAAGGATTTTTTCTCTTTCGCCTTGACCTTAAGATACTCAACCCAGGGTGCAAACCGCTGCCGGAGGGCCGAGCTGTTCCCCTTCGCGGAGATCATCCGGTTCAAAGCCGCAAGCAGGGCCTTGATGTCGCTATTGATCCCCAGGTGAATGGTGCGGTTTCTCCCGATCTCTTCGGGCTGGATATCCACCTGTACCAGCTTGGCCTTGGGGTTGAGCATATCCCCGTATGCATAATACAGGCTGATGCGGTTGCCCAGGAGGACGATCAGGTCTGCCCCGGTAAGCGCATCTGAGGCGGCGCCGGGGCGGATGCTGGAGGCCGCTTCAAAGCACAGGGCGTGCGTGTCCGGAATAACCCCGCGCCCCATGGAGGAGGTAAACCCGGGGGCGCCTGATTTTTCGATGAATTCCACCATCTCCTTCTCTGCGCCCGAATAGTAAGCCCCGCTGCCGGCGATAAAGACCGGCTTCTCCACCGCACCCAACATCTTGAGTAGCTCTTCGGCCTTTTCCAGGTCCACGGCCCGGGATTCGGTGACCGTATTGAATCTCTTGACCGAGCTTTCATCCACCTGGGCCGCCCAAACATCAATGGGCAGCTCCAGGTAGACTGGACCCGGTCGGCCGCTGGCGGCCGTCCGGTAGGCCATATCGATGAATTCGGCGATCCTCTCGGTCTTCTGGCAGCGGAGAGTCTTTTTGACCAGCGGCTCAATAACCGGAAGCTGGCGCATATCCTGCAGGTCAAGTTTTTCATTGGCCTTGAGCCCAACGACCCCGGAGATCAATAACAGGGGTGTATTCGCCATCTGGGCATTGGCGATGGCGCTTATGGAGTTGCTGAATCCCGGTCCGGCCGTTACCAGGGCAACCCCGGGCTTTCGTGTTAACATTCCCCACGCTTCGGCCATGAATACGGAAGCCTGTTCATGGCGGGTGGTAAATATTTCCAGGGCCGATCCTTCGGCGGCTTCGTACAAAGGATTGATGTGGCCTCCCGAGAGACTGAAGACTTTGGTCACCCCTTTTTCCAATAAGGCTTCAACCGCCAATTGTCCACCGGATATCATTCCCATCTCTTTCTCCTTTATTTCAATTTATTCAAAGGATCATATTCTCTCGCCCGCTTCGCTCGAGGCCGCAGAGCACGCAGGGGAAAAACTTTGTTGCTCGTTACCTGTTACTCGTTACTGGCTTTTGCCTTGTACCTTCTGGCTCCTGATTCCTTTTCTCTTCTCTGCGCTCTCTGCGTCTCTGCGAGAGAAAAACTCAGGGGTTGGTTTTTTATTTAAAATTCTTCTCCGATCTTCAGCATTACCTTTATGGCCTTCCCCGGATGGATCCTTTCCCGGTACACCCGCGGCAGTTCTTCCAGGGGGATCAGGTCGGTGATCATATCCCGGGCATCGATCTTCCCCTCGGCCATCCAGGCGAGGCACTGGATGTTCTCCTCGTGGGTGTTGGAATAGGACCAGGTCAACCTGGGTTCCCTGAAGTTCAGGGCCATGGGTTGATTGACCGCCAGTCCCTTGAACATGCTCACGATGCAGATCGTGCCGCCCTTGGCCGCTAGGGTAAATGCGAGGGGGACATTGTCGGAGACCCCGGAGCACTCCAGGATGGTCTCAAAACCGATCCCCCCGGTCCATTCCCTTCCCTGCCGGGAGATGTCTTCCTTCAAGGGATCGAGGACAAAGTCAGCGCCCCATCTCTTGCCCAGGTCCCTCTTTTTTCCCACGGGTTCGGACAGGACAACGGGGTTAAACCCGAGGATCTTCAGCATTCTTACGGCGGCCAACCCGATCGGGCCTCCTCCCATGACCAAAGCCGATCCGCCCTCAATCTCCGCGCAATGGATTCCGTGGAGGGCGGAGGCGAAAGCCTCGGCCAAAGCCGCGTTCCGGGAATCCACCGCCGGGGGAATCGGGATGAGCATGGGAGGAAAAGCCTTCACGTATTCGGCAAAGCCGCCGGGCAAGTCCCCGACCCCGATGGAGCGTCTTTTTTCCCCGCAGAGATGGGGCTTTCCCCGGCGGCACTCCCGGCACTGCCCGCAGAAAGTGGGCCGGAGAATGACCCGGGTGCCCTCCGCGAATGCATTCTTCTGCCGCCCCCGGTCGAAAACCACGCCGCTCGCCTCATGCCCCAGGATGAGCCCATCGGGCAGCAGCCCGCTTTCGATCAGGGAGTGATCCGACCCGCAAAAACCCGTGTCCGAGACTTTTACCAGTACCCCATCGGCCCCGGCTTCGGGCGTCGGGACTTCTTCAATCACCAAACCCTTTCCTTTTCGGTAGACCGCAGCTTTCACCAAAAATCCTCAGCTTTGTTCTTGCATAGGAAATTATAAAAGTCTCAGCGCCCTCCGGGGATGAAGAAAAAATCAACCGCAGAGTACGCAGAGACCGCAGAGCTTATTCTTGGTAAAGACAAAAAATACAAATCATTTTATGGATGTTGACTCCTCCTTGCCTTTCGATCCTCCGGGGATGGAGACAAGAGGATGAACAAAGAGGAAGCAGAGAACGCAGAGATCGTTCCTGGAAAGGTCCTTTCTCGGTTTGACCTTCTGGGAAGGGTGAGAAAAAACGCCGTTTTTCCCCCTGCATCCTGGCCCTGAGCTTTTGGCCATTTCTACCTCTGCGTGCTCCGCGACCTCTGCGGTTAAGTTTTTTTACTTCCCTTCCTTTAATTTATTCGGTTTCTACCCAGGATTCAAGGAAACAAATTTCTCATCCCCATCATCCTTCCATGGTTAGAAAAGTCCGGTGTATATGGAACGAAAAAATTCATAAATGTTCAAAATTGTTCTTCCGCCGGGCTTCCTTAACCATGAACGGAAAATAAATAAATTATAATTTCAAATGGTTACACAAAAATAAGGGCATTTCCGCGGCGGGCATTTCTTTTGCAGATTTGATTATTCGAGCAAAAAACAAAGAGGAGGGAATCATGAACCGGTTGATTCAATACTTCAAAAATCGCCAGGTAAGGAAGCACATGAAGGACCGGATCAAAGTGTGGTTGTTGTCAGAAAACGTCGAGGAAAGATTGCCGATAGCCCCATTCCCGGCTAAACAATAAACCGTTGCCCGGCTGAGCCAAAATCAACAAAAGGATTGTAGGGGCAGCCTCACGCAAAGCGCGTGATGGCCGCTCGCCAGGCGGGCTCTATTCGCTTAGCACCTAATCCTGGAGCCAAAGCCGTTCAAAAGTTCTAAGGAAATCAGCGGGCGTGCAGACTTCTATAGGAGCGTTGTGCTGGACCTTTGGATTTAGAAAGTGTCTTTTATCCAGGGTTATTAAATAGTCGACTTTTGCTTCAATCGCTGCGGCAAGAATCGTGGCATCTTTGCGGTCAATGAATTTCGCAGCCTTTTCCACAGCTGCTGTCGGCGGGTCTTCAACCATCACGGGAACAAGAGTCCGAATAAACTGCCGAAACTGAAGAACCAAATTAGGGAGCTTGGAGGAAAAGTTTCTATCTGCCTCAACCAAGACCTGACGGCTGATTACCATCTGGATGCTTTCCGCCTCGCAGAGATCAAGGACCACAGCCGATGCTCCGGTGACCGATGCCACCCCGGCAATCAAAACGCTGGTATCGATAAATACCTTAATCCTTTGTGTAGGCTTCTTCAAGGTAGCGTTTCCGTTGGGACCTCAAATCCGCCAATAGATCTTCTAGAGAGAGCTTTTCACGCTTCATTTCTCTTTCAACCATCCTAGCCATCGAAGCACGCTGCAAGCGTTTAGGGGTCATCAATAACACCTTCCCTACCCGAAAGATGTTAACTGTCGCTTGCTCATCCAGATTCATTTCTTCCCGTATATCCTGGGGAATGGTAATCTGCCCCCGAATTCTTACCCTTGCAACTCTTGGTAGGGAAGCTAAATCTCTCATAATATTTCCTCCTTTATCTTATAATAAGAATAAATCAGATTAGGAGAAAAAGTCAATCTTTTTATATAAATCTTTCCAGGCTTTCATCTGTCATTTCCAAGAAAGGGGGGATAATCTCACCTCTTGGTTATATTTTCTAAATGCAAAAAATTTGAGACCGACCCCGACATGACCACATTTTGATTGGGATCCCGCGATGATAAGTCAAGTGATCGATCGGGTAGAAAAACGGTTCAGGGATAATAGGGAATTTGAGAAGATAGTTGAAAGCTTGCAGCAGACTCTATTTCCACATTTCCACGCAAATGCAATAAAGTCGAGCCTGACCCCAAATATTTTTCTTCTATCGCCGCGGCAAGAATGGACGCCTCCTTGCAATCAATATAAAGATGCAATTCTTCCCCAACTAACCCAACCCTTTACACCGCCTTTTCAAGACGTTCCGCTACCCACACCTTTATGATAGCTTGCCGAGGCACGCCCAAGCGTTTTGCTTCTCTATCCAACATCTGGATCATCCATAAGGGAAAATCTACATTTACTCGTTTCACCTCTTGTCCGTGTCTTCTCGCTTTTGACAGCTCCAGGTATTTGGAAATATCCTTCCCTTCGTCAAATTTTTTATCGAATTCGTTAGCTTTCATAGATATCAACCTCCTCTTTCCGGGAGCGCCGAACCGAAATAATTCTTATCTTTCCCTTGCGATAAGTGATAACACCCGACCAGTGCTTTCCCGAGATCTTACCGATGACCAAGAATCTCGATTCGTCGCTGGTTCTCACGGGAATCTCGATCACCCCGGGATCATCCCACAAGGCCTGCGCTTCGTTGAAATCAATCCCATGTTTTTTCTTGTTGCTTTCGCTCTTCTGGGGGTCGAATTCGAACTCCATAGTATAATAATTATACCTTCAATATACCTATTGTCAATCATTCCCACGCTTGCCTCCCTTTACTTTTGAGGTGCCTCATCATGCCGAGAAGCACGGCCTTGCCCCCGGGCCGGGCAAGGCCTCCAAGCTATGGGCATTGATCTGATTTCTGGAAAGTGGGAGGCAAGTTCCCGCGGGCTTGCCCACCTTCACTTTTGGGGAAGGAAGGGAGGGCATCAACCGGAAGAGGATTGGATTCTATGGTTGGTTTTGAAATGTCAAGAAGTCAAGCCTGACCCGCGGATGTCCCCTAGATAATCTAACTCGGTAGCCGATCCTCAAGATGATTTAACAAATCCTCCCCTGGGGTTTTCAAATCATCTGGTGCGGAAGGAAATCCATTGACAGCAGGCAAAAGCCGATCTTTTTTCAAAGGATGGCCATTTTCAATGACCGTATCCACCCCGCTTGCGGTTATAGCCCAGCTCCCGTTTTCGACCCGGTGAATCCAATTTTTCTCCCTGAGATACCAGGTATGAAACTCCAGGTTTTTTTCGGGGACGTCGAGCAGTTTTTCCAACTGGAAGATTCCAACCCCGGGATTATCCGCATCCCGCCTGCGGGCATTATAGAGGATCGATAAAATCGCCTGATAAATCCTCCGGTCTTCTTCCGCCCCTTCCGAGGGGGATTCATGGGTAAAAACGCTCCATTGATGGGCATTCCCCGCTTCGTATTTGGCGTCGTACCCCGCCCGCCTTTCGGGGTTGGATAAGGCCCGGTAAGCCTTCGTCAACTCATCGAATTTTTCCGCATTTCCTGTTTTTTTATTATCGGGATGATACCGCTTGGCCAGCAGCCGGTAGACCCGTTCTATGGTTTCCTGGTCTGCCCTCGGACTCACCTGAAGGATTTCATAATAATCAATAAAAGCTTCCTGTCCCATTGGCTTGATCTCCTGTAGGTATAATTACGGCCTCCCTGATTATCTTCTTTATCGGAAGATTACAAAAAATATTAAAAACCTCCGGATACTCATCACAAATCATGCAGAAGGTGGGGGTTGATAGCGCCGCTGCAAACGCTCGCGTTGCACACCCCGTATTTCAATGCGGTGCGCTTGTCCAATGCCGGCCCAAGCGGCCAATTTCAGGTGCGGAACCGATTCGATGGAGAATCCCATCAACTGAGTGCAAGTGACATCCACCGATACCGGATCACGACCTACAGCTAAGAGCCCATGAGAAACCGGGCTACCAAAAAGAGGCCCATCGCCTTCCATACCTATAATCCCGTCAACTACAGAAATAACGGGTGGTAGCATTTGGTAAATTCCTAAAATACTTTGCGGAATGCCATTCATATGAATAATATTTTTTGGCCAACCGTAACGGGCGCCAGGGACAACCCCTAACAGGTTTTTCAAGCTTAAGGATACTCCGGCCCAATGGTGGGTTTTCAATTTGGGAAGCGATATAATTAAATCGGAAGTTAGGACATGGCGCGGAAGCCAGAATACGGGGGATCGTTGAAGCCATTTATCCCGGACCGGGACCGGTTGAGGATCATCGTAATTTAGATCAA
Organism: Deltaproteobacteria bacterium; assembly: GCA_026388915.1. GTDB lineage: Bacteria > Desulfobacterota > SM23-61 > SM23-61 > SM23-61 > SM23-61. Next base: position 9,067 of record JAPLIW010000485.1, on the reverse strand, counting down.
TAAACTTAAGGCCCCGGGCAAGCAGAACGGATGCCAATCCATTGGCCTCGGCAATCGGCCAGGTTTCCCTTCTAAAGGCGGATCCGTCACCCACGATGACTTCTCTGGCTCCCGATTCAAAGAGCAAGTCTGCGACCGCACCAACCATTTCAGGGGCAGTTGTGACCGGATGGTTTTCCAAGTAATCCACAAGATTCGGCTTGATCAATACCCGCTTGCCCCGGATCTCTGGAAGCTCGGCCCGCTGCCAGAGGCTCCGCAAACAGGCAAGCAAATTATCTTTATAACCTGAACACTCACCTAAAGCGACAATACTGGTTTTTCCGAAATATTTCTGTTTTTGTCCACTTGCCGCCCAGCGCAAATAGGGGAATACCCCCAACGGAGCTGTGTTCCGGTGAATAATCCCGACACCGACTCCGATGCCTGCAAGAGCGGTCAAGCGCAAAAAGGTCCTACGGGTCATCATTGCCATAATTTACGTTGGTTAAAGATTTCCTCTTAAAGCCATCAACGCAACCGCGGTTTGAAAGGGGTTATCTGCCCATCCCCTACGCTGGTTCGCCATTGAAACCAGACGGCTTTCCGCCGACGAATCATCCTGGCCTAATGTCCGGAGCGCTAAGAGTCCCCAAGCGAGTGCTAAGACGCTTCCGTCCCGATGCATTTCAGCGCGTAAAACCCTAATATCTTCTGAAAGAATACTTTCTGGTGCCAGTCTTCTGAGAGCAAGCAATACCATAGCAGTGGAATAAGCTTGGGCTGGCAAGGCTGAATGAAACATGACCGGATTGCCTACGTTCCAGCCACCACTGGGGCATCGACGATCTTGGATATAACGCTGAGCTTCATTTCTGCGGTCGGTATACGCTAAACCAGGAATCGATTCCAAAGCCAACAAGGCTAAAGCTGTCGGCTCAATCCAAGTTGCCTCCCCGCTCAGCCATGGCCAGCCACGCAGAGAAAAGTCAATCGCTAAGATCTTTTTCCCGACTTGTCTTGCATCTTCGTCAAATTGGGCCGCCTTAACATCCAAAAGCCATTTGACACCCTGATTCAGCGCATTGTCTACTTCTCCACACCGCGCCAATACCAGCACTGCCCATGCCGTCGGCCAACCGCTCTCAGAATCAATGGAACTAAACCCCCAACCGCCGTCAGGATGCTGTGCGCTCCTAAGCCAATCGATGGCAAGGCGGCATGAGCGCGCACAGGCAGAAATTTCTCTTAAAGCCAATAATACGGCAGATGTTGGCTCCACAGCAGAACCTTGCCGGGGAGCATATCCCCAGCCGCCATCCGGGTTTTGGCTCGAAAGCAAAAAGGAAATTGCCGAAGATTTCACCAACAGTTCCTTTTTAGTTCTCGATATGTATTTTAATTACCATAAAAATGATATAACAATAGCCGCTTCATTTCTTTCGGAAAAATAGTGGAATGCCTTTGGAAAAGGAACGACTCATATCAATCTTCAGCTTTTGCCCAGACGATGTAATTCTTGTTCACGAAATACACCTTTGGCGAGGCATCCGAAGACTCCTCGGAGACTACGATAATGAAAGCCTCTTGTGAAATTTTAAAGAGATCTGACAATCGATGAAAACGGTCTCCGATATTGACTTTCCCTTTGATATCCGTTCCGTCCGATAATCTAACTGCCACCTTTTTATAATTACGGATGTAATCATCGATTTTGGCCATTCTTATCCTCCTTCTATATCCATCCCGCCTCCGGTTTTCAACCAGGCGGAAAAGAACCGATGATCTTTGAAAAGATATTCACCAGGGCAGGGTCGAACTGACTCCCCGCTTTTTTCCTAATCTCTTCCAGGGCTGCTTGCAGGTTAAGGGTTTTCCTAAAGGGACGGCCGAGGGTCATTACCTCATAGGCATCCACGATCGTCAGGATGCGGGAGGCCAAGGGAATCTTTTCGCCTTTTAATCCCAGAGGGTAACCGCTCCCGTCCCAATTCTCATGGTGATAAAGAATGGCCTCGGCGATGGCTACCAGCTCGGGGGAAGATTCCGCGAGGCGATATCCGATCTCGGGGTGCTTCCGGATCCCCCCCCATTCCTCCTCGGTCAGAGGCCCCGTCTTTTTCAAGATTTCCTCCGGCAGGGCCACCAATCCGATGTCATGCCAGGCAGCCAGAAGGGATAATTTGAGGAGCTCACTTGAGGGAAGCCCCACAGACGATCCCATCCGAAGGGCCAGCTCTTTGAGGCGCTCCGTATGTTCTTCGGTCTCTAAACTTCTCTCGAAAAGGATCCTCCGCAGGGAGGAATACAGCGACGTCCGGATGGCTTTGCTTTCCAGGAGCTTGGTCTGGTACATTTTTTCCTCGGCATCCCGGAGAATCTTCCCCATGTCCTGGGAAGAGTTATCCTTGGTTACCGAGCCGAGGGCGATGCTGAGCTGCATCGGGCCGATGGACTTCTGGGAGCAACAATGTCTGATTCGCCGGATGATCTCCCCGGCGGCCTCGGCCCCAGTCTTGGTTAGAAAGACGGCGAATTCATCTCCTCCCATCCGCGCCACGATATCTTCTTTCCGACAGGACTCCTTCAGGATGAGGGCGATCTGTCGAAGGAGCCGGTCTCCTTCTTCATGGCCGAAGGCGTCATTGATCAGCTTCAAGCCGTTTACATCTCCCAGGATCACGCTGATGGGCAACTGGCGCGGCGTATCCAGCCGCTTCAATTCCTCCTCAAAGTAGGCCCGATTGTATAGACCGGTCAATTTGTCGTGAAAACTCAGATAATGGATGCGGTCTTCGGATGATTTCCTTTCGGTGATATCTTCCATTCTTCCTTCGATGAAGGGTGGCATTCCTTCGGAACCATGGTTGACCAGGACGTTCAGGGAAACCCAGATTTTTCTCCGGTCCTTACGCCACAGCTGAGCTTCTAATGTCTCCACGACTCCATTTTCTTTCAGCGCTCGCTGAAATTCCTGATACTTATCCGGGTCGATGAAACAGAGATTCTTGGTTCCGGAGTCCGGGTGAATCAATTCATCGGGGGAAGGAAAGCCCAGGATGCGGGCGCAGGCCGGGTTGGCGATGAGGAACTGTCCCTCCAGAGAACACTGAAAGATTCCTTCCACGGCGTTTTCAAAGAGGCTTCGGTACCGCCGCTCGCTCCTTTGGAGAAGGACCTCGGCCAATTTAAAAATGGTGATATCGCTCATGGTGCCGGTCAATCCGGCAGACTTTCCTTCGATGAACAGCGGGCGGCCGGAGATCCGCATGTACCGCGCATTCCCCTCCCGGTCCACGAGGCGGAATTCGAAGGATCCGGCATCCTGGGCAAAATCGTGTTCCAACCCTTTCCAGAATTTGCCCAGGTCTTCGGGATGGACATAACAGGCCATCGGCTGACCGATCATCTCTTCCACCGGGCACCGGAAGAACCGCTCGGCCGCCGGGCTCAGGTAGGTGAAGCGGCCCTGAGCGTCCAGAGAAAAAATGACCTCCTGGCTGTTTTCTACGAGGCTGCGGAACCTCTGCGCCGTCTCCTGGAAATCGGTTTCCGGTTTTTTACGCAGCCAGGCGTTGACCAGAATTTCACCGCCCGTCTGGAGAACCGAAAGGATTCCCTCCGGCCAGGTCTCCCTTTCCTGGAGCCCCTCGAAGCCCAGAAAGGCAGTCGATGATTTTTCATAATGAATAGGGAGCAAGAGGGAGGGACTTTGAGGAATCCAGTCTCGGCCTGGATTCCCGCTTTCGCCGGGATGAAACCCTTTGCCGAGATTTATGTCGTTTGGTACAGGGTGGTTCTTCAGTTTCCGAAAAATGTTTGACTGCCAGGGCAGGCTATCCGGGGATTTTCCTTCCCAGGGGGCATGTTTTGGGGGGATACCGGGTTTACACCATTCGTAGGCATGGGCAATCTTCGTTTTTCCTTTTTCCAGGAAACAAAGGAAAGAACATTCAGCCCGAACAAATTCCCCCAGCATTCCAAGGGCGTCGATGATGCCCTTTTCAACCTTTGGCCCTTCCAGTCGGGCAAATTTGGTGGACAGATTCCGGATCAAGTGGTCGGCGCATCCCATCACACCCTGTTGGTCGGTGATGGGAGTCGCTTCGGAACTCTGGTCATGGGTTGAATCGGTCATGGCAGTCCCATTGTCCCCGCAAACGATCTGCTCCGAGGGGAAAGGGCGGACTGTGGGTTTCGGTTTCCAGCTGATATGCGCATTCATAGCTTTGGCCTCAGCCGGAAGGGGAAAGGGCCAGAAGCGCGATCAGCGGGCAAACGTAGAGGGCTTTTCTCATGGAAACCGGTTCTTTCACCTCTTACCTCGACGGACTAGGAGTGCCTTTTAAAATCGGAGGCCACCGGGCGGGGGCTGGGAGGCTGTGTCCTGAAGGGAAAGCGCTTCCTTGGCATTCTTCATCTTTTGATGAGCCTGGACGTAAAACCCGGGTTTCAGCTCGATCGCCTTTTCGAAAGCCTGGATGGCTTCTTTCGTCCTTCCTCTCGCCATGTACAGGCAACCCAGATTGTAGTGGGCGGTAGCCTCGTCGCCGGCCTTTTTGAAAGCTTCGAGGGCTTCCGGGTAGCGGTCCAGTTTGGCCAGCCCGAGGGCCAGGTTGTTATAGATTTTCGGGTTGGAGGTTTTGAGCTTTACCGCTTCGGTGAAGGCGGCTACCGCCTTCTCATGTTCTCCTTTTAACAGCAAAGAAACTCCAAGGTTATTGTAAAGGAGTCCAGTACTGGGTTGGAGAGAGATGGCCTTTTTATATTGGGCTATGGCTTCATCATACTTTCCCTGGCGATCATAGAGAACTCCCAAATGGTTGAAGGCCTGCCAGAGAGAGGGGTTTATCTGAATGGCCCGGTGGAAATTTTTTTCGGCCTCTGCGTATTCCCCCGATTGGAAATAGACCCGCCCCATTCCTTCGCAGGCCGCGCCGTTTTCGGGGTCTGCCTTGAGAATCTCCTGAAATTCCTTCTTGGCCTCCTCCTTCAACCCTCTCTCCAGATAGAGGGTGCCTATTTTATACCGGACCCGCTGCCGGGTAGGATCCAATTCAAGTGATTTCGCGTACTGGATGAAGGCTTGGGTGGTGTTACCCTGGCTGATATACCGATCTCCCAGCATTTCATACCCATCCGCGTTCAACTCGGGAACCTTCTGGGCGGCCTTCTGCTCCGCTGCTATTTCCGCCTTTTGTCTCTCCATGATCTTTCGATACTCGCTGGCCTGGAGGAGACTCTGCTGGCGGTTGGGAGAGGACGCGCATCCCATCGTGCCCAGAGTGAAAAGGCCTGCCAGGAAGAGCAGAATCGTTGCCCGCAGCCCGGATTTCATCATGATTTCCCCCCCCCTTTGAGTTCAGGAACGGAAAGGATATCTTTGCCGATGATAACTTTGACATTGATATTGGCCCGGTCGAACTTTTTCTGTTCTTCCAAATTTTGCAGCCCGGGAATCTGATCGGCCACCTGAACGGCAGCTTCCTGATAGCCGTTCTGGTAAAAAATTAGAGTCTGGCGATAGTTATAATGATTGGCATTCGTGACTCGCCGGACCGGCACCCCGTTCTTCTGCAGATGGGAGGAAACCTTCCGGGCCATACCATTGACTCCATTTCCATTAGAGACTTCGACCCCCGCCTTCTTCAGGGAAGAATTCTTTTCTTTCACCGCAGGAACAGAAGATGGGGGTGCGGGTTCTGTTTTGGGTGCAGGGGGGAAGACGGGATTCAATTCTGCGGTTATTGCTCCCGGGTCTTCCTGTCCGCGGGCCAACCATTCGCTGTCAACGGCGGAGAGGAAAACCCTCCCCGATTCCGGCGGAACAGGGACAGGAACCTGCATCTCAGGGGTGGAGGAAACCGCTATTCCCCGAGCCGCTTGTTCATCCGGAGGCAGCATAGCCTCTTGGGCCGTGCCTTCTTCGGCCATCCCCTTTTCTTCTTCTTTGGGAGGGGGCTGGAAGATCCGGGCCAGGGCATCGATCGCCTGAGAGGCGATCTTGGCATGGTGGAAGGAAGGATCCAGGCTCAGAGCCTGGGAATAATGAAACTGGGCGATCCGATACAGCCCTCGCTGGTGATAAAACTGGGCAATGTTGAAGTGGGCCTTGGACTCGTCCCCCCCCAGTTTGAACTCAGCCAGGGCCTGATCCAGATCGCCTTTCACGGCGTAGGCCAGCCCCAGATTGTTGTGAAACTTTCCTTCCCGTCCATTCAGAAAAATGGCCTTTTGGATCACAGGGATGGCTTCATCCGGATTGCCCTGAAGGAGATAGGAATATCCCAGGTTATTCAAGACATAATCCAGGTCGGGGTTCGACAGCAGGGCCCTCTGGTAGGATTCAACGGCCCGGGCATAGTCTTTCAGGTGGTCGTAGGAAACCCCCATCTCGTTGTGGGCCTGGACATGCCGGGGCTCGATGAGGATTACTTTTTGGAACTCTTCAATGGCCTTCTCGTGCTCGCCCCCCTGCTGGTAATAACCCGCCAGCAGATAATGGGAGTCCGGATTTCCCGGGCGGGGGCGGACTTTGGAGACAAATTGGGAAATCTGTCCATGGTAGCTGCTCTGGATCTCCTGAGGTTCGGAAAAAGGTCCCCAACTCAGAAGATTTACCTGAGTCGAACAACTGGTCATGGTGAAGAAAGAAAAGCTTCCAATCAGGCCGAGAGATATAACTTTTTTCATTTTCCTTTTCATCATTCCACCTCTTCTCATCATTGGCCCAAGGTGGGCAGCAAAGTTCTGAATATCCGAATGACCGCCGGCCCCAGAATGACTACAAAGAGGGAAGGGAAGATAAAGAAGATCAGGGGGAACAGCAGCTTTACCGGCAATTTGGCAGCCACCTCTTCCGCTCTCTGGGACCTCTTAACCCGCATGGAATCGGAATGAACCCTCAGCGCCTGAGAGATGCTGGTCCCAAACCTTTCCGTTTGGATCAGCATGGAGGTCAGGTTGGTCACATCTTCCAGGCCGGTGCGCGTGGCCAGGTCTTTCAGGGCGTCCCGGCGGGGCTTTCCCGCCTGCAATTCCAGGCTCATCAGGTTGAATTCGTCGCTCAAGGTCTTGTTGTTCAATCGCATCTCTTCCCCCACCCGGTTGATGGTGGCATCCAGGCCGACGCCGGCTTCCGAGCAAACCACCATCAGGTCCAGGGCATCGGGAAGGCCCAACAAGATCTTCTCCTTCCTTTGATCCGTCCTTATCCGCAGCCAGAGATTGGGCAGATAGAAGCCGACCAGGGCGGCTAAAATGCACAGACCGGTAAAATGGAGATGCGGCATGACCGGCAGGAACGAAAATTTTACCACCGCAAAGAGCAGGAGAAGGAGAATGGCCAGAAAGGCCTTGGATCCGAAGAAAAGGACCAGGGCATTTTCTCTCCGGATTCCAGCCCTCAAGAACATTTTTCGGGCATGGGTGGGGTCCATTTCCTGGAGGGGTTTGGCCAGGCGCCCCAGGGCTCCCAGGGCTTTCATGAGGTTCCCCTTTATGGCCTGGGATAAATCCGGCTTCTCGGGTTCCTCAATCTCCTCCCCGGCATCTTTGACTCTTTGGACAAGCCCGCGCCGTTCTTGAAGATGGCCGGCATACAGATAGATTCCCAAAATAAAAAGAAGCACTCCGGCAAAAGCTAAAATGGCGATGAGTAAAAGAATATCGATCATCTTTCCTCCTAAACTTTGATGGCCACCATCTTTTTCATGACCAAAATTCCCAGGACCATCATCACCGCGGCAAAAGCTACCATGAATTTTCCGATGGGATCGGTGATCAGGATTCGGAGATAATCCGGGTTCAGGAAAGAGAGAGCGAAAATAATCAAAAAGGGAAGGGCGACCAGGACGAGGGCCGAAAATTTCCCCTCCGCGGAAAGGACCCGGATACGCCCGTGAAGTTTGAACCGCTCCCGGATCAGATAGGCGATATTTTCCAGGATCTCGGCCAAATTTCCCCCGGTTTCCCTCTGAAGAATGACCGAGATCACGAAGAATCGAATGTCGGGACAGTCGACGCGGCGGGCGAAGTTTTTGAGGGCCCCCTGGACATCGATCCCGAAATTGATCTCCGCCAGGGTCTTGTCGAATTCCGTGCCGATGGGATCGTCCATTTCGTCCGCGACCATTTTCAGCCCGCCGGTAAAAGCATGTCCGGCTTTCAGCGACCGGGCCATCAAATCCAGGGCCTCCGGCAGCTGTCTCTCGAATTTCTGCATTCTCCGCCTTTTCTTGGTAAGGATGTAAATAAAGGGAATCGCCCCCAGAACGGCGGCGAAGAGAGCCGCAGCCAGGTAACTGGAAATCATCCACAGGCCAATTATGAACCCGACCCCGGCCAGGACCAGGGAGAGCAGAAGGAAGACGCCGACGGGCCGCCGGATTCCTGCCTGTTCCAGGAGGAGGTTCATTCTCCGGCTCCAGTCGAGCTTCAGGAGGATCCGGTTGAGCCAGGGGACTTCGCTCATCATGACCTGCCGTTCCAGGCCGCTCTCTTCGACTTCCAGGCCCGCGGAGGAGATATTCATAAGGCGGGTGCGGACTTTTTTCTTCTCCGGATTTCTCAGGGCTTGGAATAAAACATAGCCCCCCTCGACCAGAGCGAGGATAACCAGAAAAATTCCGATGGCGATCAAGATATCCATAGACATAACTTTTGATCCTTCCTGGATGGATTCCAGGCTGATATCTCCCCTCCCCTGGCGGGGAGGGGATGGAGGGGGATTCCTCCAACCAGTTAGGGCGCACGGCCGTGCGCCCCTACATCAAATCTCGTACACTTTATTCGAGTTGAAAAGGTCGTGAGGAACGGTAATCCCCGCGGCGTGGAACCGCTCCACGAATTTGGGGCGGATCCCCGTCGCCCGGAACCTTCCCTTCACCATTCCCTTGGCATCGATCGAAGTCTGCTCGAAATGGAAGACCTCCTGCATGGTGACGACGTCTCCCTCCATACCGGTGATTTCCTGGAAACTGACGACCCTCCGGGTTCCATCCACCAATCGGGCAATCTGAATGATTACATTGAGGGCCGAGGAGATGTATTTCCGGATGGACCCGCTGGGAAAGTTGAATCCGCTCAT
>JAPLIW010000083.1 GCA_026388915.1 Deltaproteobacteria bacterium | reverse complement strand
GTGCCCCATTGAGGGATCCATTTATCATAGGCAAGCAATCCTTGTCAAGCCTTTTTTTAAAAAAAACTTATAAGTATATGGAATTATTATGTTCTAGATTTTTTACGCAACTATGGGCAGGGAAATTGGTTTCAAAGGCCGCGCTCTCACCCCGTCTCTCTCCCCCAATATTGAGTGAGAGGGAATGCCAAAGGAGTGTGAAATCCATTTCTTATCAATAGGTTGGTATTAGCTGGCGGTAAACGCCTGACCTCCTGTTGGGTCTTTCCTCCCCCGGCTTCCAATCCGGGCAGAAAACTTGCTTCAGGAAGTGGCTACCCTCTTTTTACACCTCAAGAAGTACGGCGACCTCGTCACACTCCGGGAATTTGACACATTTGACGCAATCAGCCCAGATTTTATGGGGGAGGGCAGCCTTGTCCACCACTTTAAAGCCATGCTTCTGGAAGAACCCTGGCCGGTAGGTGAGGGCAAAAATCCGGTAGAGCCCCAAGCTAATGGCCTCGGAGAGGCAGGCCTCGATGAGTTTGCTCCCGATTCCCCCGTGCTGGCTCTCTTCTTGTACGACCAGGGAGCGGACCTCGGCCAGATCCTCCCAGCAGATGTGCATGGCACAGGTGCCGATGATTCCTTCCCGGCCGTCTTCCACGAAAACATAATAATCCCGAAGGTTATCGTAAAGTTCGCTCAGCGAGCGGGGCAGCATCTCCCCCTTCTTGGCGGACCGTTCGATGAGCTTCTGAATATCCCGGACATCGCTGATCTTGGCTTTGCGAATGGGCATTTGTTCGTTACCCCTTATTCGTTATACGTTACTCGTTATTCGTTATTAGATAATGGATATTAAGAAGCTTGGGATTCAGTATGAAAGGTCCAGGAACGAGAATTCAGAATCCAATGACCAGTAATAGCGAATAACCAGTAACGAATAACCAATAACGTATAACCATGAACGTCATTGTCTGGCATTTCGGAGCATCTCCCTCGCATGGTCGATGGTTTTCCCGGTGATCTTGAGACCCCCGAGCATTCGGGCGACCTCCTCCAGGCGTTCCTCCTCGGAGAGCCGTTGGACCTCTACATAAGTCCTGCCCCCGGACTCTTTCTTGGTGACTTTATAGTGGGTGTCGGCGAAACAGGCGATCTGGGGGAGATGGGTGATGCAGAACACCTGATGGTGCCGGGAGATTTCTTTGAGCTTCCGGCCAACGATTTCGGCGATTCCCCCCCCGATCCCGGCGTCCACTTCGTCGAAAATGAGGGTTTTGACCAGCGTTTCCTCGGCAAAGATCCGCTTCATGGCCAGCATGATCCGGGAGAGCTCTCCCCCCGAGGCGATCCTGGCCAGGGGTTTCAAGTCCTCTCCAGGGTTGGGGGAGAGGAGGAACTCCACCTGATCCATTCCTTTTTCATGCAAGCGGGGTCCTTCTGGCCCTCCTGCACCATCTTTTCCTGCCTCAGAGACAACCTGGATCTGAAAGCGAACCTTTTTCATGCCCAGGGTGGAAAGCTCTTTCCCCAGCTTGGAGGCCAGCTCCAAGGCTGCCTCTTTTCTCCGTAGGGAGAGCTGCCGGGCTATGGTCAGGGCCCGGGTGTGCTCTTCGGAGGCCGCTTTCTCCAGATGGGAAATTCTCTCTTCCAGGCTTCCCAGATTTTTCCTCTCCCCGTCGATCTTCTCTTTATGGGCGAGGACATCCGTTAGGGTCGGACCGTATTTCTTCTTGAGCTTGCTAAGCTCGTCCAACCGGGACTCGATGGTCTCCAGGCGCTTGGGGTCGAAAAAGATCTTTTCCCCGTAAGACCGCAGGGAAGAGGCCACATCCTCGGACTGAAAAAGGATAGACTCCACCGAGGCCACCAGGGGGGAGAGGCCCGGGTCAACCCTGGCCCCTTCCTTAAGTCGCTGGAGGGTGGCTTTCAGACGCTCCACCACGGACCCGCTCTCCCCGTACAGAACCTCGGCCCCGAAGTGGGCAAGGGATTGAAGTTTTTCGGCATGGGCCAGACGGGACCGCTCGGCAGCCAGTTCTTCATCCTCTCCGATTTTCAGGTGGGCCCGGCCGATCTCCCCCGATTGGTAGGCAAGAAATTCCATCCGCTCCGATCGCTGCTTTTGCCGGGAGATCAGATCTGCGAGTTCCGAGGCGGCCTTCGTCCAGCGGGCAAAGACTTCCTGGAATTGGTTCCTCAGGTCCAGGAGCCCCCCCGAGCCGTCCAGGATGTCAATGTGCCGGAGGGGGTCCAGGAAATGCTGGTGCTCATGCTGCCCGTAGATCTGGATCATCTCCTCGCCCAGCTCTTCGAGCATGTGCAGGGTGATGGCCGTTCCATTGAGAAAGGCCCGGGATTTACCGGAGGGGTGAAGGATCCGCCGGATCTGAAGGCCTTCCGACTTTTCCAGCCCCAGGTTTTTCAGAAAAGAGAGTTCCTTCCCTGCTTCCAGTTCAATGAAGGCCTCGACCGAGGCCTCCTCCTGGCCGGTCCGGATCATCTCCGAAGATGCCCGGCTACCCAGAAGGAGGTTGATGGCATCGACCAGGATGGATTTGCCGGCACCCGTCTCCCCGGTGAGGGCATTCAGCCCGGGGCCGAATTGGGTATGAACCTGGTCAATGATGGCGAAATTCTTGATGTTCAGATCGGTGAGCATGGGAAAGCTTTTTCAACTCCTTCAGCGTTCCCCCCATTTCAGTTTGGTTCGAAGAATCTGGAAATAGTCCTTGAAGGGAGACTTGATGAAAGAGACCTGTTTCGGGGCCTTATGGATGACCACCCGGTCGAAGGGGAGGAGGTCGCAGCCCACCTGCCCGTCGAGAGTAAGACGGACGTCGCTCTCCTCGGTTTCCAGGATGAATTCCACGGTGGCCTTGTCCGGGATGAGAAGAGGACGGTGGGTCAGCGTGTGGGGACAGATCGGGGTGATGAGGACCGACTCCATGGCGGGATACACGATGGGCCCCCCGGCCGCCAGGGAATAAGCGGTGGAACCGGTCGGGGTGGAGATAATGACCCCGTCTCCCCGGTAGGTGGTCACATAGGCCCCATTGACGCTGCTGCGGAGATGGATGATCCGGGCCAGGATGCTTTTGCTGATGACCGCGTCGTTCAAAACCGCGTATTCGCCGACCTGCCTCCCCTGGCGCATAACGGCGGCATGGAGCTTCATCCGTTTTCCGGTTTCAACCTTCCCCTCCAAAACCCTCTCCAGAACCGGGTAGAGTTCTTCCAGGGTAATCTCGGTCAGGAAACCGAGTCCCCCCAGGTTTACTCCGAGGATGGGAACATTCTCTTCTTCCATGCGGCGCGCCGCACTCAGGAGAGTTCCGTCTCCGCCCAGAACCACGAGCAGATCCACGCACTTGCTCATTTCTTCCTGGGGACAAGAGGGGGCGTGTTGGATGGAGGAAGCGACGGGGGTATCCAGGTAGACCCGGATGTTCTTCTGGTTTAGCCACCCGATCAGCTCCCGGGCCAGGGCCAGAGCCTCCGGCTTGTTGGGTTTGATGACAATCCCGATTCGGTTCACCACCGATTCCTCCTTCAACGGGGGGCAGCGGCCTCCTGGGTTGAACCATTGATTCAGTCCCGTTGTTTGGGGATTTTATTACAAAACGGGAGGACTGTCCATAAAGAATTCCAGGCCGGCCCCAAAGAAAGAATAACCGCCTCAGGATGATGATCCGAATTCCTTCAGCCTGCGCCCCATGCGCCAGCCCCTCTCTCCTCCGGGTTTTTCTCGGCCATGGGTTCTTTCCTCAAAAACCGAGGGTGGAGCAAGGCAAGGATGGGGATTGAAAGGGGGGGATATCTGTGATAGGCTGATTTCATTTTGGAGACCACGGACCCATGGAGCTTTTCGAGGCCGCCAGACCTAGGGCAGAAGAAAAGCTGGACTTGACTCCTCTGGCGGACCGGATGCGTCCGGAGCGCATGGAAGATTTTGTCGGGCAGGAGCACCTGCTCGGTCCGGGGCATTTTCTCCGCTCTTTGATCGAAAAGGATCAGCTGCAATCCCTGATTCTTTGGGGGCCGCCGGGCACGGGCAAAACCACATTGGCTTCCATCATTGCCCACTCCAGCCGGTCCCGCTTCACCGCTTTCTCGGCCGTGCTTTCCGGGGTGAAGGAGATCCGCCAGGTGGTCCAGGAAGCGGAGGAACACAAAAGGCGGGGCCGGCGGACGATCCTGTTCGTGGATGAAATTCACCGCTTTAACAACGCCCAGCAGGATGCCTTTCTGCCCCACGTGGAGAAAGGAACAATCATCCTGATCGGAGCGACCACGGAGAACCCTTCCTTCGAGGTCAATT
>JAPLIW010000688.1 GCA_026388915.1 Deltaproteobacteria bacterium | reverse complement strand
TGTTGATGAACTCGTAAAAAGTCGCAATTCCATAGAATTCGTCATTCCGGCGAAAGCCGGAATCCAGTTATTTCAAGATGCTCTGGACCCCGGCTTTCGCCGGGGTGACGCTCCAAGAGACTTTTTACGAGATCATCATTGTTAATTGATCAATGCCCATTGTTTCTTGCCCTCTGCTCCCCGCTCCCCGCTTCTTTACGGCTTGAGCACGTACTTCTGCTGCTCTTGGGGAACAAACCACTTGTCCATATTATGGGAAATCCCCGCGGGGGCCGGCTCCACGCCATGGAACCGGGCATGGATGACGGGCAGGGCATAGGGAACGAAAAGGAAGGTATAGGGCTGCTCTTCCGCCAGAATTTCCTGGATCCGGTCATAGCAGGCCTTGCGGACTTTCGTATCAAAGGTGTATCTGCCCTTCTCCAGCAGGGAATCCACCTCCTGATTTTTGTAGGATATAAAATTCAGCTCCTTGGTGCCCACTTTGCTGGAGTGCCAGATGTCGTAGAGGTCCGGGTCCTGCCCCAGGGACCACCCCAGGATGACCGCTTCGAAATTCTTCTTGTCGATGAAGTCGTTGATAAAGGCCGCCCATTCCACCGTCCGGATCTTCACCTTGATCCCCACGCCGGCCAGCCGCCGTTGGATGATCTCCGCACACCGGGCCCGGGACTCGTTGCCCTGGTTGGTCAGTATGCTGATTTCGAAGGGTCTTCCCTCTCTCTCCAGAATCCCCTCTTTTCCCGAGCTCTTCCAGCCGGCCGCAGCCAGGAGTGCTTTGGCCTTCTCCACATCATACGGAAATTGCTTTACCTTCGGGTTGTACCAGGAAGTATCGGGCTTGTAGGGACCGGTGGCGGTGAGCCCCAGGCCCAGGAGGACCCCGCCGATGATCTCCTTTTTATCGATGGCATGGGTAATGGCCTGGCGGACCCGGGCGTCCTGGAATTTCCAGTCCTTGAGGTTGTAACCCAGGTAGGTATACCCGAAGGAGAGGTATTGGTATTTGCGGAAGTCCTGGCGCATCTTGCGGGTGTCCGTCTGGCGCATGTACTGCAGGGGCGTGAGGCCCATGAAATCGATCCCTCCGGCCTTCATCTCCAGAAACATGGTGGCCGGATCGGGGATGATGCGGTACACAAACCCGTCGATGTAGGGACGTCCCTCAAAGTAATCGGGGTTGGCCTCCAGGACGATCTTTTCGCCCGTCCTCCATTCCTTGAACCTGTAGGGCCCGGTGCCCACGGGCTTCCGGCTGAAAGGGGTGGTGTTGATGTCCTGTCCTTCCAGAAGGTGTCTGGGCAGAACGACCAGGGAACCCCAGCTGGACAGCCCCGGGGCGAAAGCTCGTTTATAGGTGACCTGAAAGGTGTGGCGGTCGAGAACCCTGGCCTCCTTGACTTCGCGGTAATCGCCGGAATAGGCCGTGCGGGTGTTGGGATGGATGATGGTCCGGAACCCGAACATGACATCTTCGGCGGTGAAGTCCTTCCCGTCCTGCCACTTCACCCCCCGGCGGAGTTTAAAGGTGATGGTCAGTCCGTCCGGGGAGACTTCCCAGGACTCGGCCAGGTCCCCCACCAGATTCAGGTCCTTGTCGTATTTCACCAGCCCGTTGAAGATCAACGAGGCGATCCCGTGGGAAGCGCTGTCCGAGGCCATCATGGGAATGAGGTTGCTGGCATCCCCGATGGACCCTTGAATCAAGAGATCCCCGTAGGCAGGCTGAGCCTTTTCCGCGGGGCCCTGCCCTTTTTCCGGCGAAGGACCTTCCTCTTTGCCCGGACCGCAGCCTAGGGAGAGGGATACCAAGAAAAGAAAAACGGGCAGATCGACTCTGGACATCATGACCGCACCGTACCTTACCCCCAACCCTTTTTCAAGTTAAAAAGCCTTGTCAAAGAGACAATAATTTGATAGGAAAATGAAGGGCCGGGAGCTGGAATTTCCGTCGGCACAGGAAAGGGAGTTCTTTGCTGGAAGAGATCGCCAGGAAGATCAAAATCGTCGTGAACCCCAAAGCCGGAGGCGGCAAGGGCCGGAAGCTTTTCCCCCTTTTGCGGCAGAAGCTTCTGGACCGGAAGGTGTCCTTTCATCTCCAGTTCGCGGAAAGCCCCGACCATTTCACCCACCTGTGCCGCCAGGCCCTGGGGGAGGGGTACAATTATGTCGTCTCCTGCGGGGGCGACGGCACGCATCACCGGGCTCTCCAGGCCATGGCGGGCAGTCGTTTCATTCTGGGGCTCATCCCCATGGGCACGGGAAACGACTTTCCGGCCAACCTGGGCATTCCGGAGGATCTTGATTTTGCCTGCGACCTCCTCCTGAAGGGGAAAGTCCGCAAGCTTGATGTGATTCAGGTGAACAACGGGGAGTACATGGGCGGGGTCGGGGGAATCGGTTTTGACTCCGAAGTAAACGCCATCTCCAACCGGATCAGCCGCTTTGTGGGAGGCCGGGCGGCCTACGTCCTGCCGGTATTGTGGAAGACGCTCACCTATCAGCCGAAAGAGATCACTCTTCAGCTGGATGACGAGCGGATTCAGGGGAAGGCCCTCATGGTGGCCTTCGGCAACATCAAGAGCTACGGCAAGGGAATGCAGATCACCCCCCTGGCCGAACCCGATGACGGGCTACTTGACGTGTGCTGGATCGACCCGGTGAAGACGTTCCGACTCTACCGGCTCTTCCCCACCGTTTTCACGGGCGAACACCTCGAGATGCCCGAAGTTAAATATTACCGGGCCACCACGGTCCAGGCGGAGACTTCCGTGCCCATGGACTTTTACGGGGATGGAGAGTACATCTGTAAAACCCCGTTCACCCTTCGCCTTCTTCCCCAGGCCCTGAGAGTTCTGGTACCTTAACAGCAGGATACAGGATTCAGGAATCAGGAGCTAAGAAAAGAGGATTTCCCCCTGATTCCTGTATCCTGAATCCTGATTCCTGAATCCTGTATCCTGACTACTGATTCCTGTATCCTGATTCCTGAATCCTATGTCTATATCTTCCCGTCCGATCTTAACCGTCTCCCAATTAACCGCGGAGATCAAAACCCTCCTGGAGAGGAACTTTGAGCACCTCTGGGTGGAGGGGGAGGTTTCCAATCTCCGCCTCCCCGGGTCGGGGCATCTCTACTTCACCCTGAAGGACGAGTCCGCCCAGATCCGGGCGGTCATGTTCCGGATGCAGAACCGGCTCCTGAAATTCCAGCCGGAAGACGGCCTCCAGGTGGTAGGGTACGGGAGGCTGACCGTTTACGAGCCCAGGGGAGAATACCAGATCGTCCTCGATTATCTGGAACCCAAGGGCCTGGGAGCCCTCCAGCTGGCCTTCGAGCAGCTCAAAGAAAAGCTCTCCCGGGAAGGCCTCTTCGACCCGGCCCGCAAAAAGCCTCTGCCCCCCCTTCCCCAGAAAATCGGCATCGTCACTTCTCCCACCGGGGCGGCCATACGGGACATTCTCCAGATCATCGACCGGCGGTTTGCCAACGTTCATATCCTTCTCTATCCGGTGAGGGTCCAGGGAGCCGGAGCGGCCCAGGAAATCGCCCGGGCCATCGACGAACTCGGCCAGTGGCCCGGACTCGACGTCATGATTGTAGGCCGGGGGGGCGGCTCCCTGGAAGACCTCTGGGCTTTCAACGAAGAACCGGTGGCCCGGGCGATCCATCGGTCTCCGGTGCCGGTTGTTTCGGCGGTGGGCCATGAGATTGATTTCACCATCGCCGACTTCGTGGCCGACCTGCGCGCCCCCACTCCGTCCGCCGCCGCCGAGCTGGTGGTGCGCAACAAAGTGGAGTTGGTGCAAACCCTGGAAAGCCTGGTTCGGCGCCTGAGCCAGACGGTTCGGATGAACCTGGAGTCCAGGAAGGAACGCCTGTCCTCCCTGGTCTATCGTCTGACGGATCCGCGGAAACGGGTCTCCGACCAGCGGCTGCATCTGGATGACCTTTCCTCCCGCCTGGCAACCTCTATTCAGCAGAGCCTGGGACGAAGAATTGACCGGTTCCGGATGAAAGTCGAAGGCCTCACCCTTCTCCACCCGGGGAAACGGGTGACGGATTATTCCCACCGTCTCAGCCAGATCCACCGGCGCCTGGCGGTCGCCGGCCGCTCCAGTATGCGCTTTTACCGGCAGCGGGTGGAGGTCGCGGCCGGAAGACTCCAGAGCCTGAGCCCGCTGGCCGTCCTGGAGAGAGGGTACGGAATTGCCCGGGTCCTGCCTTCCCGGGAAATCATCCGCGACGCTTCCCGCTTGAGGGTCGACGATCGCGTGAACGTCAAAGTCCACCGGGGGGAGTTTGTGGCCCGGGTGGAAAAGATGTCCGGGGCAGAAGAAGACCCGCAGCTATTTGTCCACACTTTCAAGGAATCAGATAAATGTCGATAGCCTGGAGGCCGTGCCCGGCCCGGGGGCAAGGCCGTGGTTCTCGGCATGATGAGGCACGGATTCTTTCATCGGTCCGGGCGGAATCGGCCCGGTGGTGCGCAGATGGCCCTGCCTTTACCGCCTCCCTCTGCGGAAGGGAAGCGACCTTTCATCGGATCTTCGACACCCGCCGATCCTGCCTTCAAACCACGGCCTTGCCCCCGGGCCACAAGAAGAGGCATATCTAAATTGTAAGAGGGGCAAGCCCGCAGCCGTCCTTGACGCTGGGGTCGAAGGGAGTATAATAAAAATGCGGAATGTGGAATGCGGAATGAAAAACAACCCTTTTCCTCGGCATTCCAAATTTGGATGGTCCTTTATTCCGCATTCCGCATTCCGAATTCCGCATTTGGCTAGGGGGGTTTGTGGCCGAGCAGAAGTTCGAAGACGCCTTCCAAAAACTGGAGTCCATCGTCAAAAAGCTGGAAGACGGGAACCTGAGCCTGGAAGAGTCCCTGAAAGCCTTCGAAGAGGGGGTGCGCCTGTCCCGCCTCTGTTCCAAGAAGCTGGATGAGGCGGAGAAGAAGGTGGAAATCCTCCTGAAAGACAGCGACGGACGTCTGGTTCCCAAACCCTTCTCATTAGCGGAAGAAGGGGATTGATTTGAACCTGGCAGATTATCTCCTGCGCCGGCGCCGCCTGGTTGATGGGGCGCTGAAACGATGGATTCCCGCGGAAAACGAGTTTCCCCCTCAAGTTCATAAGGCCATGCATTACAGCCTCTTCGCCGGGGGGAAACGGCTCCGTCCCATCCTGACCCTGGCGGCTGCGGAAGCGGCGGGGGGGCGGACCCGCGATGCCCTTCCCCTGGCCTGTTCCTTTGAACTGATCCACACCTATTCTCTGATCCACGACGACCTTCCTTCCATGGACGACGACGACCTGCGCCGGGGCAAGCCCACCAGCCACAAGGTTTTCGGAGAAGCCGTGGCCATCCTGGCCGGAGACGCCCTGCTGACGGAAGCCTTCCTTCTGGCCAGCCGGCCGGACCTGATGAAGGGTGTTCCGCCCCGGAGAAGAATCCAGGCCCTGTGGGTTCTGGCCCGGGCGGCCGGATCTCTGGGAATGGTCGGCGGTCAAACGGTGGATATCCTGACTCAGGGCCAGCCGGTGGATGCCGGAACCCTGGAATACATCCATACCCGCAAGACGGGCGCGCTGATTGCAGCTTCGGTGGCCGTGGGAGCGGTCATCGGGGGGGCCGGGTTACGATCTTTTAAGAATCTGTCGGCCTACGGAGAGAAACTGGGGCTGGCTTTCCAGATCATCGATGACCTTCTGGATGAAGAAGGGGACGAGAAAAAATTGGGAAAGGCGGTCCGTAAGGACCACTCGAAGGGGAAGGCCACCTATCCGGCCCTTTATGGAATCCCCGAATCCCGGAGGAAGGCCGGGCGTCTCATCGAAGAAGCTCTGGCGCGCCTGAAATCCTTCGACCGGCGGGCGAACCCGCTGAGGGAAATCGCCAGGTTTATTCTGGAGCGTACCAGCTAGTGATCTTTTTGTATATTTGCCTTGCTTTCTATCATGCCAGTTTTTTAAATGTTGGGCTTATTCCAGAAGAGCTTGATTCGCCGGTTTCCCAGATTTCCATGCGGGGTTTCGGATTTTGCCAAGAAATTGCGCTCTGCCGGATCGCCTCTGAAATCCCCCC
>JAPLIW010000206.1 GCA_026388915.1 Deltaproteobacteria bacterium | reverse complement strand
GGTCCGAAGGAATGAAGCTTGGAGGTGCTGATTCCGATCTCGGCTCCCAGGCCCAGCTGAAACCCATCGCTGAAGCGGGTGGAGGCATTGACCAGGACGGTGGAGGAGGGAACCTCCCGGAGGAACCTCTGGGCGTTGGCGTAATCCTGGGTAACGATGGCTTCCGTATGGGAGGAGCCGTAGCGGATGATGTGCTGAACGGCCTGGTCCAGATCGTTTACCACCCGCACCGCCAGGATCAAGTCCAGGTACTCTGCCGCCCAGTCTTCTTCTGAGGCTTCTTTGACGCCGGTCAGGATCCGGCGGGTCTCCGGGCACCCCCGCAATTCCACGCCCGCGGCTTTTAGTTTTTCCGCTAGGGGGGGCAGAAAATCCGGGGCGATCCGGCGGTGGACCAGGAGCGTCTCCATGGCATTACAAACTCCCGGCCGTTGAACCTTGGCGTTGTAAGCGATCTTCTGGGCCATGTCCGGGTCCGCGGAGGCATCCACAAAGACATGGCAGACTCCCTTGTAATGCTTGATCACCGGGATCTTGGATTTGGAGACCACGAAACGGATCAACTCCTCACCGCCGCGGGGGATGATGACATCGATGAGGTCCTCGAGTTGAAGCATTTCCTCCACTGCCTCGCGGGAGGTGGTGGGGATGGCCTGGATGCCTTCGGCGGGGATTCCCCGCTCCCGGCAGACCTGCTGCAGGACTTCGACGATAGCCAGGTTGGAACGGATGGCTTCCGACCCCCCCCGCAGAATCACGGCGTTGCCCGCCTTCAGACAGAGCCCGGCGGCATCGGAGGTCACGTCGGGGCGGGATTCGTAGATGATTCCGATCACTCCCAGGGGGATGCGCATCTTTCCCACGGTAAGGCCGTTGGGCCGTTTCCACATCCGGCTCACTTCTCCTACGGGATCGGGAAGGATAGCGATTTCTTTCAGGCTGGCGGCCATTCTTTGGATGACCGCATCCGAAAGAGTCAGGCGGTCGATCATGGCGGAAGAAAGGCCGGTTTCTTCTGCCGCTTTCAGGTCCAGAGCATTGGCCTCCTTCAGCTTTCCAGCGGACAACAGCAGCGCCTCGGCCATCCCCTCCAGGGCCGAATTTTTGGCCGTGGTAGACAGATTGCCCAGGGCATGGCTTGCTTCCCGGGCCTTCCGGGCGATATTCAGAACCTCATCCCTCAAGGACATAACTCCTCCCGTGTGAAACCACTACCTTTGATGATCTCGTAAAAAGTCTCTTGGATCGTCACCCCGGCGAAAGCCGGGGTCCAGAATATCTCGAAATAACTAGATTCCGGCTTTCGCCGGAATGACGAATTCTGTGAATTCCGACTCTTTACGATGTCATCACCTTTTGCCCCCGCGAAGTATTTAAGCACCGAATTCCTCTGATCCCTCTTCCGCCTCTGAAACCTCAACCGCCGGTCGTAAAACAGACCAGATCATCCCGGTGAATGATCTCATCGCTGTATTTGTATCCCAGCCGGCTTTCGATTTCGGAAGTTTTTAACCCTTTGATCTTGTTGATTTCCGACGAATCGTAGTTGGTCAGCCCCCTGGCGAAATCTTGACCGCTGGCATCGGAAAGAACCACCGGGTCTCCCAGGCTGAATTTGCCCTCCGCGGACAGGACCCCCGAGGGAAGGAGACTTTTTCCCTTTTGCAGGATGGCTTTCTTGGCCCCCTCATCCACCAGGATCCTCCCCTGGGGCTCCAGGGTGAAAGCGATCCAGTGCTTGCGGCTGGTCAGTTTGTTGCCCTGAAAGGTGAAGAGCGTTCCCACCTCTTCTCCCCGGAGAATTTTTTCCAGGAGCCCCTCGGCCATGCCGTTGGCCAGGATGGTAGGAACCCCGAAGAGCGCCGCCTTGCGGGCGGCCTGCAGCTTGGTGACCATTCCGCCGATACTGAAGGGATTGAGCGTTCCGGTGGCCTTCTGCTCCATCTCTTCCGTGACCTGATCGACGACGGGAATGAGTTGCGCGTTTTTATGGACCCGCGGGTCCCGGTCATAGAGGCCGTCGATGTCGCTCAGGATCACCAGAAGGTCGGCGTTGACCAGGTTGGTGACCAGGGCCGAAAGATTATCGTTATCCCCGAACTTAATCTCCTGCACCACCACGGTGTCATTTTCGTTGATGATTGGGATGACCCCGAACTCCAGGAGGGTGAGAAGGGTATTGCGGGCATTGAGGTAACGATGGCGGTTGGAGAGGTCGTCCCGGGTCAGGAGAATCTGGGCGACCTTCTCGCCATAGAAAGAAAAGGCCCGCTCATAGCTCCACATGAGCGCGCTCTGGCCGATGGCGGCAGAAGCCTGTTTCTGGGGCATGGTCTTGGGCTTCTCCTGAAGGCCCAGACGGCCCATTCCGGCGGCAATGGCTCCGGAAGAGACCAAGACCACTTCGTAGCCTTTCTTCTTGGCCGCCGAAATTTCCCGGGCCAGCCGATCAAAGACCGGCTGGCTCAGGGTTCTTCCTTTTCCGGTCAGCACCCGGCTTCCCACCTTGAGGACGACCCGTCGGGCTTTTTTCAGAATTTCTTTCCGGTTCAACTCAGCTTTCCTTCCTGGAGCTTTTGGCCAACTGCCTGGCCAGAGTCCCGAGAAGTTCCGGCAAACCCTCCCCGGTTAGACCGGAAATGGGATAGGCCGGTTTCCTGATTCTTTTAAAATAAGCCGCGATCCGGGGGAGCCTCTCCCTGCTTTCGGGGGCATCGATCTTATTGAGGGCCACAATCTGGTGTTTTTTCGCCAGCTCCGGATCGA
Source organism: Deltaproteobacteria bacterium (assembly GCA_026388915.1). Classification (GTDB taxonomy): domain Bacteria; phylum Desulfobacterota; class SM23-61; order SM23-61; family SM23-61; genus SM23-61. The sequence continues at coordinate 6,870 of JAPLIW010000206.1, read as the reverse complement.
AGAGGGCCAGCTCCCGGTTCAGAATCCGGTAATCCTCCAGGGGATCGCGGGGATTGAGGGCGGAGAGGTCCAGGAGGTGGAGGAGCAGGGAAGTGCGCTGAACGTGGCGCAGAAATTGTAGACCCAGACCGGCTCCCTGGTGGGCTCCTTCGATGATTCCGGGGATGTCCGCCACGACGAAGGGGCGCTGGTCGCGGAAAGAGACGACTCCCAGGTTGGGGACGAGAGTGGTAAAGGGGTAATCCGCTATTTTGGGCCGTACCGCGGAAATCCTGGAAATCAGGGTGGACTTGCCGGCATTGGGGTACCCGATGATCCCCACATCGGCCATGAGTTTTAATTCCAGGCGGACCTGACGGGATTCCCCGGACTGGCCAGGTTCGGCGTGGCGGGGAGCCTGGTGGGTGGAGGTGGCAAACCGGGCATTTCCCCGGCCTCCCAGTCCTCCCCGGGCAACGACGAAAGTCTCGGCTTCCCGGGTCAGGTCTTTGAGCATCTCTCCCGTTTCCGCGTCGCGCACGAGAGTCCCCCGGGGCACAGGAAGAACGAGGTCCGGAGCGCTCCGCCCTTCCTGATTTTTCCCTTTTCCGTGCTGGCCTCTTTGGGCGTGATAATGCTGGCGGTAACGAAAATCGAGGAGGGTGGAAAGCTGGCCGTCGGCTTTCAGAATCACGTCCCCGCCATTACCCCCGTCGCCGCCGTCGGGACCCCCGCGGGGAACGTACTTCTCACGGCGAAAGCTGATACAACCTTTTCCTCCATCGCCGGCCTGGACGAAGATTTTCACTTCATCGACGAACTTGATCGATCAGACTCCCCGTCTTCTGGCGGCCTCCTGGGAGGCCGGTTGGATTGCGGTATTAGGCCTGCATCCCTTCCGCCCGGCCGGGATATACGCTGACTTTTTTCCGCTCCCGGTCCAGACGTTCGAAGGTGACGACCCCGTCGATCTTGGCAAAGAGGGTGAAGTCTTTCCCCACCCCCACGTTTTTCCCGGGGTGAATCTGGGTTCCATGCTGCCGGACCAGAATGGACCCGGCATGGACCCATTGTCCGCCGAAGCGTTTGACTCCCAGTCTCTGGCCGGCGCTGTCCCGGCCGTTGCGGGAGCTTCCCTGTCCCTTTTTGTGTGCCATATGAACCCCCTCAAAAACAAGGCCTAAAATGCGCTGAAATGCCTAAAATTGAATTTTTTTATTTTAGGGCATTTTAGGCATTATTGCAGGTTGATCTCCTTGATCTTCAAGCTGGTGAAGGACTGGCGGTGGCCCGTTTTTTTGTCGTATCCTTTCCGCCGCTTCTTCTTGAAGATGATGACCTTTTTGGCCCGATGCTGGCCCAGGATCTCTCCCACCACTTTCACATTGGAAAGGACCGGCTGCCCGGTGAGAACGTTTTCTCCTTCGGCAAAGAAGAGGACGTCCTTCATTTCCACCGTGTCGCCTTTCTCCCCGGTGATCTTTTCCACCTTGATGGTATCTCCGGGAGAGATCTTGAATTGTTTTCCGCCCGTGCGAATGATGGCGTACACATTAACCCCCGATATTCATTGGGAAATATCCCCCTTGCCCGGCCCTCCTCCCAAAATGGGGGAAAAAGAGCTGGAGGTGGAATTAAGAAATCAAATTACTATGTTATGATTTCCGGCTTGGATTTGTCAACGGGAAAATGACCGTTCTGACTGTGAATTTCATACTGCTCCAGATGGAAGTCATTTTTCCCCGTGATGGTGATGCGCTTGCTGTACCGTTTTTCCAGCTTCTCCAGCTCTGCCCGCACCTCATCATAAAGGTAGCTGGCCACGTTGGGATGGACATCCACCAGGATGGAATCCCCTCTCAGTTCCCGGATGTCCCGCTGAATTTCCCGCAGAATCTCCTGGCAGATGGTGGAACGGGACTTGAGGAATCCTCGGCCTTCGCAGTAGAAACACCTTTCGCTGAGGATTCTGCCCAGACTCTCGCGGGTGCGCTTGCGGGTCATCTCCACCAGTCCCAGCTCCGAGATCTTCAGGATGTTGGTCTTGCTCTTGTCTTTTTTCAGGGCCTCGGTAAAGGCCTGGAAAACCTTATCCCGGCTGGATTCCTTCTCCATGTCGATGAAGTCGATGATGATGATTCCGCCGATGTTGCGCAGGCGGAGCTGGTAGGCGATCTCCCGCACCGCCTCCAGGTTGGTCTTCAAAATGGTGTCTTCCAGGTTCCTTTTCCCCACGTAACGCCCGGTGTTGACGTCGATGACCGTCAGGGCTTCGGTCATGTCGATCACGATGTATCCGCCGGATTTGAGCCAGATCTTCCGGCCCAGGGCGCGGCTGATCTCCATCTCGATCCCGTAGTAGTCGAAAAGGGGTTCGTCCTTTTCGAAAAGCTCGATGGAGGATTTCAGCTGGGACATGAAGGCGTCGCAGAATTCCAGGATCTTCTGGTATTCCTCCCGGGAATCGACCACCACCCGCTCCACCTCCTGGGTGAAGAGGTCGCGGATCGCCCGGAGGCTGATGTCCAGGTCCTTGTGAATGAGGCCGGGAACGGGACTCACCGCCTTGCGCTTCTGGATGTTGCTCCACATTTTCAATAGAAAGTCCAGGTCCTGGCGCAGCTCGGCGTCTCCCTTGCCCTCGGAAGCGGTGCGCACGATCAACCCGCAGCCGGCCGGTTTAATCATCTGGATGATCTCCCGGAGCCGTTTGCGTTCGGCTTCATTTTCGATCCGCCGGGAAACCCCGATATGGTCCACCATGGGCATGAGCACCAGGTGGCGTCCGGGGAGAGAGATGTGGGAGGTGATCCGGGCCCCTTTGGTCCCCAGGGGCTCCTTGGATACCTGGACCAGCACTTCTTGTCCCTCGTGCAGGAGGTCCTCGATATGGAAGGGGGTATCCAGGTTGAGGACTTCTTCCTCTTCCGCGGGGGGTTGACCGTTCCCGTCATCCTCCCTGGCGCGCATGAGCATTTCCAGGTCGTCAAAATCCTGGTGGACGTCGGAAACGTAGAGAAAAGCGGCCTTTTCCAGGCCGATGTCCACGAAAGCCGCCTGCATCCCGGGAAGGACCCGGACGACCCTCCCTTTATAAATGTTTCCAGTGATCCCCTGTTCGGAGCTGCGCTCCACATAGAGCTCTACCGGCACATCGCTCTCGAGCAGAGCGACCCGGGTTTCTCCGGAACTGGCATTGATCAGGATTTCGCTGGACATGGTTCGGAATCTCTAAAATGAACCTGCATCTTTCGGATGGACATGGGAGGGCGCTCCTCCTCGCTCCAGCCGAAGATAAAGGTCAACGCTTCCTCCGGTCTCAAGGTCCCTTCAGGCCCAAAACGAAGCTGCAGTTGAATCGTCGTATCGTCAACCAATTTTACAGAGGCCAAAAAAATCTTTAAATCAATGCTTCTGCTTTTTCTCGACCAGATAACCGGAAATGATTCTGCTTTTTCGAACCGGCCGATTTTCTCCTCTCTTGCGTCGGCCGGTCCAGTCATGCTGATATTATATAATATCCTATAAATATTATCAAAAATGGATGGGGATTTCAAGGGAATTTCCCGCAACTCAGTCATTTCCACTCCCTGGGGGAGAACCCGGTTAAGCTGCAAGATAGCCTCTTCGGGGAGAAATCGTCCCTGGACCTGGAAATCGACATATTCCGCCCAACTTTCATACCCTACGGGTAGAGGGGGGCCGAAGGCGATTTTGGGCAGGGGGTGAAAACCCTGAGAATAGGCCAGGGGAACCTTGGCCCTCCGGAAAGCCCGGTTGAGGAGCTGGGAAAATTCCAGGTGCCCCAGGAACTTGGCCGGCCCGAGTTTGGTCAGGCGGCAGCGAAACCGTCGGACCGGAAAGGAAGCGTTCTTCCCGGGCCCCGCTGAGGAAGACAACCGGCTCCCGGGATCTTCCCCTGAGGCAATCCGGTTGGACAGGGCATCCGCCCCAAAGCACACCCCGCAGCCGTTGCAGGAGGCCTGGCGGCAATCCGGGGTCGGGAGAGCCTGCAAAGCTCTTTCTCTTTCCTCTCTCAGAAAAGATTTGCTCACCCGGGAGTCAAGGTGATCCCAGGGAAGGACTTCATCCAGATCTCTCTTCCGGGGGTAAATAGAAGGCTCCACCCCGGCCTGGGGAAAGGCCTTTTCCCATAGTTCATACCGGAAATGTTCTCCCCAGCCGTCCAGCCGGCATCCCAGGGAATAGGCCGTTTCCAGGACCCGGCCCAGCTTCCGGTCTCCCCGGGCGAAGATTCCCTCCAGAAAGCTCAGCCGCGGGTCCGTCCATCTAAAGTTCAGGCCGTGTCGATCCAGTTTTTTCCGCAGGAATTGGTGCTTTTTCTGAACTTCCTCCATGGAGCATTGCGCCTCCCATTGAAAGGGGGTGTGCGCCTTGGGGATGAAGGTGGATACGCTTAGGTTGATCTGGGCTGACCCCTTGGAACGCCGGGCGACCTGCAGGGCTTTCCGGCAGAGAGAGACCATTCCTTCCAGGTCCTCTTCCCCCTCCGTGGGAAGGCCGATCATGAAGTAGAGTTTGACCAGCCGCCAATTGGCGGAGAAGACTTGCTGAATGGTGGAAAGCAGGTCCTCCTCCGTATTCCCCTTGTTGATGACCCGGCGGAGGCGTTCCGTTCCCGCCTCCGGGGCCAGGGTGAAACCGGTCTTGCGTACCTCCTGGACCCGTTGAATAAGGGAAGGGGTGAGAGTCTCGACCCGCAGAGATGGAAAAGAAAGGGCAATCCGCCCGGCCCGCGTATGCTCCAGGATGGAGGAGATCAGGGGGTCGATACAGGAATAGTCCCCGGTGCTGAGGGAAAGAAGGGACACCTCATCGTACCCCGTATTTTCCAACCCGGCCTTCACCAGGTCCAGGATCTTCCGGGGGGAGCGTTCCCGCAAAGGGCGGTAGATCATTCCTGCCTGGCAGAAACGGCAGCCACGGGTGCAGCCCCGGGCGATTTCGATATTCAGCCGGTCGTGGATCACCTCCATGAAGGGGAGAATGGGGCGGGAGGGAAAAGCCCCGACCTCGAGATCCGGTAAGATTCGGCGGGTAACGGGGGAGACGTCATTTTTCAGGTGAACCATTTCCCGGATCCGCCCGTCGACTTCGTATTCCGGGCGGAAGAAAGAAGGAACATAGACCCCCTGGATCCTGGTCATCCTTTCCAGCAAGGCTTCTTTCTTCTCCCCTTGATGCCGGGGGGCGATGATCTCCCGGCAGATTTCCAAAACCGCCTCTTCGCCGTCCCCCAGGAGGAAAAGATCGAAAAAGTCGGCCAGAGGTTCCGGGTTCAGCGTACAGGGGCCTCCCCCGATGACCAGGGGATCTCCTTCTCTCCGCTGTCCCGCGCGCAGAGGGATGCCGGCCAGGTCCAGGATATTGAGGACCCCAGTGTAATTGAGTTCATACTGGAGGGAAAAACCAAGGACGTCGAACTCTCTCAGGGGACGGGAAGATTCCAGGGAGCAGAGGGGGAGGCTCTTCTCCCGGAGGAGCTTTTCCATGTCCGGCCAGGGGGCAAAAGCACGTTCGCAGGCCACCGCGGGGTTTTCGTTCAGGAGGTGATAGAGAATCTGAAACCCAAGGTGGGACATCCCCACCTCGTACACATCCGGGAAGGCGAGGGCAAACTTCAGTTTTACCCGGTCTGGGTCTTTGACCACCGAGTTCAGCTCTCCGCCGATGTATCGGGAAGGCTTGGAAATTTTTAGCAGATCTTCTGGTTTCACGATGCCATATTAACATTCGACTGAAGGGGGGGCAAATGATTTATGTCCCTCTTAAATATTCGCTTTCCCATCTCCCCATGTTGGGTATAATTGAAAGGATTAGGATTTGGAGAACCAAGCAGCAGAATCCCAAGAAAGCCGATCTTGTCTTTTCGAGAACCCCATGTACAAGGATTTTTTTGGTTTTTCCGAAGACCCTTTTAGCCTGACTCCGGATCCCGCTTTTCTCTACATGACCATGAGCCACTGGGAGGCTCTCTCCACCATGATGGACGGGATCAAGGAGAGGAAAGGGATCATTGTCATAACGGGAGATGTGGGAACCGGCAAGACCACGCTCATCAATGCCCTGCTGAAAGACCTAAGCGACCAGATCAAAACGGCCTTCATCTTTAACCCCCAGCTGACCTTCAAACAATTGCTCAAAGCCATCCTGAGAGAATTGAATGTGCCGGTCAGGGGGGAGAACACCTACACGCTTCTCTACAAGTTCGACGAGTATATCAGGGAGAAATCGGCCGCGAATGAAACGGTGGTGATCCTCATCGACGAGGCTCAGGCCATGCGGCCAGCGGTATTGAGGGATTTCGACAGGCTTTTGCAGCGGGACGCCGCTCAGGAGAAGGTCCTGCAAACCCTGCTGGTGGGGCAGCTGGAGCTGGAGGCCCATCTGGGTTCCGAAGAATTGCTGCAGTTCAAACACCGGATCGCGATCCATCGCCGGATCCGCCCTTTGACCGAGGAAGAAACCAGGGGGTACATCGACCACCGCCTGAAAAAGGTTGGAAGCGAAAGTTCTAAGATTTTTACCCCGGAATCCCTTGACCTGATCTGTGAATCTGCCAAGGGAATTCCCCGGGTGATCAACCTGGTTTGTGACGGAGCCCTCTTTGCGGCGTACAGCGAATCCAACCAGAAAATCGACGCCAAGCTCGTCCGGGAGGTTCTCGTCGAGAACGAAATCATCGCCGGGGAAGAAGACGGCGGGGCTTCAGAGGTGACCGGAGAGCAAGGGGCCGTGGGAAAAAAAGAAGCCGCTGCGGCGGAAGAAGAAGCCCTGGCCGGGTTAGAGAGTATCGCCGCGCGCGGGCTTCCGGGCAGGGAAAAGGGCCTGGCAGAGAAAGAGGGGATCCTAGAGGGAAAAGCCGTCGCC
>JAPLIW010000616.1 GCA_026388915.1 Deltaproteobacteria bacterium | reverse complement strand
TCAGCCGCACCAGGGTGGTCTTGCCGGCACCATTAGGGCCGATCAGACCCACCATTTCGTTCCGATTCATAGAGAAGCTCACGTCATTAACAGCTCGGAGTCCCCCGAAGTCCTTAATGAGACCATCCAGTTCTAAGAAGGGTTGGTTCATATCAGGTTTCCTCGGCCTCTTCTCTCAGCTCCCGGCGGGAGACCTTGCCCACGTCTGTCTTGGGAAGCTCTCCACGGAATTCGATGATCTTGGGGACCTTGTAGTACGCCAGATTTTGTCGGCAGAACTCCATAATTTCTTCTTCGGAGATCTTACCCCTGGCATCGCTCTGTAACACCACATAGGCTTTTATCAACTGGCCCACCTTGGGATCCGGTACACCAACCACTCCGGCAGCCTTAATCTGTGGATGTCTATAGAGTACCTCTTCCACGTGCCGGGCAAAGACCGAATAACCCTTATATTTAATCAGGTCCCGTTTACGATCAAAAAAGTGAAAATATCCTTCCTCATCCATTCTGACCAGATCCCCGGTTCTAAGCCACTTTTTTCCGTCAATGTCTATAATAGAATCCTTGGTCTCCTCAGGTCTCTTCCAATAACCCTGCATCATGTTGGGGCCGTGAAGGATCAATTCGCCCACCTCGTCTATCCCTTTGAATTCCGTACCATCGGCATCCACAACCGCGGCGGTGACTCCGGGGATGGGCACCCCGAAGGAACCGCTCTTGGGTCTATCATATGGGGTGCTATGACTGACGGCAGTAGTCTCGGTCATGCCGTAACCTTCTAATATCTTGGTCCCGGTTCGCCTCTCCCAGTCTTTAATCGTGGATTCATGAAGGGTGTCCGCGCCGCAGGCGATCAATTTGAGTCGCTTCCAGTTGACGCGATCCGTCTTTTCATAATCCTTGAGGTATTCAAACAGGGTGGGGACGCCATAGAAGCCGGAAGCCTGGTAGCGCTCCATGGCCGAAAGGATATCATCGATATCCGGGGTGGTGAAAAGAACAAGGGTGGCGCCCTGAACCAGGCCATTGAGCATCACCACAACCTGCCCATAAATGTGAAAGAAGGGCAAGAAGGCTATGACGACTTCCTTACCCTCCTCAAATATGGGCCAGAAGGAAACGGTCTGGGCCTGAAGTGAGACTATATTATGATGAGTCAAGATGGCCGCCTTAGGGAGTCCGGTAGTTCCTCCGGTATAGGGCAGGACTGCGATATCTTCCCTGGGCTGAATCTCGATTTTGGGAGGTCGAGGTGGATATTTCTTGATCAGGGTCTGAAACTTAAGAAGGCCGGCCTCTTCCATATACTTGGGAGTGGGTACGTGCATTTCCCCATAGATCTTTCCCAGGGCACTCTTACCCAGCTGCTTTTTGAGCAGAGGGAGGTACTCCGCGATATTGGTCAGAATCACATTCTTGAGGGAAATGCCGGTCTTCTCAACGTTATCATAGAGGATATCCTGGCAGATGATCGTCTCGGCCTCACTGTCCTCAAGCTGATGCTTAACTTCCTTGCTGGTATAAACCGGGCTGATGGGAGTCACCTTGGCCCCTGCTTTAAGGGCCGCAAAATAGGCGATCACGTACTGCGGGCAATTCAGGAGATACAGGGCCACTGTCTGCCCCTTGATCACCCCAAGATCAGCCAGGGCCGCGGCAAACCGGTCGATCAGCTCTTTGAGTTTCTTGTAGCTGATCTTATTTCCGTAAAAGATCAACGCGGTCTTGTCCGCGTATTTATCCGCCATCCGGTCAAATAACGCAGGTACGGATATCTCGGGAACATCCACCTCGCTGGGAACACCCTTCGGATAATATTTCAGCCAGGGTTTGGACAGATAAAACTCTTTAGGATCCATATCTTCCCCTTATAGCGGCTTTTTACGCTCAGCCGACATGAAACGCGGGAATCCTGATCCCCGACACCGGACGTTTAGCCCCCATTGGGATCTTTATCCGGAAGGCGGTATCCCGGATTCAGTATCCAGGATTCCTTCTCCCTCTCTAATCCAGCTGCGCCGTACAAACACGGCAGGTTTTTCGGGTGGCCACGTTTCTAATCTTGCACCGGGGACATTCCGTTTCGATTTTGTCCCGTATCCAGGGAAAAAAGCCATCTGGCATGTAGAGCAGAATCACCAGGATGACGAGCGCGAATATTAACATGCGAAACTCGGGCCAGAAGTTCAAGAGCTCCATCAGTGGATTCAGGATGAATACCGCCCCTATGGGTCCATATATGGTGACCACGCCGCCGAATATGGCCCAGATCACCACGGTGAAAGACATGGAGACTTCCAAGTTGGAGGGGCCGGCGATCCTCATAAAGTGTGCGTAGAGACCCCTGGATATTCCGGCAAAAAAACCGCTGAGACAAAAAGCCAGAAGCTTGTAGCGCGTGGTGTTGATCCCCGCAGTCCTCACGGCCAGTTCATCTTCCCTGATGGCGTGGAAAATCAGGCCGGTATTCGATTGGGTTATCTTCCACATGATTGTGCCCAGGGCCAGCATGACTCCCACCGCAATATAGTAATCGGTGAGGCGAGATTCGGAAAGACGCGCCAGTCCGGAGATTCCCAACTCACCCCCGGTGATGTTGGGGATTGCGAAGACAATGCCCATCAGGATAATCGGGAAGGCCAGTGTGGTCAGGGCCAGGTAAGTCCCCTTGATCCTTAGACAGGGGATCCCGACAATCAGGCCGGTCAGGACTGCGGCCAGGGCCCCCAAGGGTATGCTTCCCCAAGGGGGTATGTTAGCATGCAGATTCAAGAGAGCGGTAACGTATGCAGCCACGCCAAAGAAAAGGGCGTGTCCAAAATTCATCTGGCCGGTAAAACCACACAGGAGATCCCAGCTGGCCGCGAAGATGGCAAAAATACTGGTTAATATCAAGATGCGCAGCAGGTAAGGATGCTGAGTCATCAAGGGCAAGAAGAGGAGAACGAAAAAGAAAAGAAGAACAACGACCCGGCTGGGAAGGACCAGCACCTCCCCTTTAAAGATGGTGTAAAGTTTTTTCAGGTAGAAACTCAGTATATCCATGCCTATCTCTCTTCCTCAAAAGCGATCCCAAAAAGACCTTCCGGCCTAATCAAGAGCACCAGGATCATAATGGACAGGGCCACAGAACCCTTGAGGTAAGCGCCCATGGGTATTAAAAAGACCACCAAGGCCTCGGCAAATCCCAGGATATAGGCCCCGACAAAGCTTCCCTTGATACTGCCCAGCCCGCCCAGGACCACGACAGCCATCATCATGATCAGGGGAGGCATCCACATAAAGGGATTAACGATCGTAAGGGGAGCAATCACGGCACCCGTAAACCCAGCCAGCCCGACGGATACCCCCATGGTAATCATCGCCACCCGGCTTTCATTCATACCCATCAAATTGGCCACTTCCCTATCTTGTGCCGTAGAGCGTATAGCCAAGCCAAGCCTGGTCTTTAATAATAAAGCCCAGACCACGGTCAAAACAAACAGAGCTATGACAAAAGTAAGCAATTGTTGATAGGCGATCTTCACCCCGAACACTTTCCGGTATCCTGCAACGAGAGGCGGAACGCCCAGAAAGTCCCCGGAAAAGATAATGAGCATGATCTCTTGAAAGACCATGGCCAAAGCGATGGTGGCGATCAACACCGCGGCCTCATGTTCGCGTATAGGATCTATAAAAAACCTGTAGGAGATGAGCCCCATCAAAGTCACGACTACGACGGACACCAGCATACACAGGGCCGGGTTTAGGCCCAATTTCTGAGTCCCGTAATAGATGCAATAAGCGGCCAGCATGTAAAAGGCCGTATGAGCGACATTCACGATACGGGCCACGCCGAATATCAATGAAAACCCGATGGCCAGAAGGGCGTATACACTCCCGTTGATCAGACTGCTTATGATTATGTCCACAATCATATATACCCTCGGTTATAGCCTAAGTGGGCGTGTCCCTCTTCGAATGATTCTGATTCCAATGAAAAGTCCCCCGCTCCCACTTGCTCAGCAAGCGGGAGCGGGGAAATTAGAAAGGCAAGCTATTTCTTGTATTTCTCGATCATCCAGGGCGGCAGCTTATAAGGAACCATACCTTTTAAGGTGTAACCTTCCCACTCGTTTGGCCACCAGCCTTTCATTTTCCCGTCCTGCCATTGTTGGGCGATGCCTGTGGCATAACGCGGTCCAAAGACCAGATCATGATCTTTGTCAAATTTCACTATGGGGGCGGAGGTCCCTTTTTTAAATTCGGTTTTTTCCATTATAGGGATCAATTTTTCAGCATCAATCGACCCGGCCATTTCTATCGCCTCGGAAAGCACACCTTGTATGGCGCCATAAGTATCCGAGGTGTAAGTGGGCACCTCGCCGAATCTGCTGACGTATTTTTCTATAAACGGCGCGGTGCGTTCCGTGTAATCAACACCCCGGACATAGGTAGTAGTGGTCACGGCATAGTTCCCCATGCCCTGGGTGGCGGCCCAGAAACCATCCTTCTGGGACTCTACATTGATGCCTACAGAAGCGGCCGGTATCTTGAGTTCTCCGGCCTGCCTGGCGAAGGTAATCCCCACCGAGGCGGAGAAAATGGTGAACATGATCTGGGCGTCCGCCCGCTGTAGGCCGGTCAGTTCGGCGGTCACATCGGTCGCTTTATCCGACGGCCGCCAGACGCCGACCAGCTCCATGCCCATCTTTGGTAAATTCGCCTCGATGGCCTTTATCATCGGGTCAATCCACATGGCCTTCTCGGCGACGATGGCCACCTTGGCTTTCTGAATACCCAGCTCCTTCTTCAGGACCTCACCCACCGTGGCCAGATTAATCAGACACACCTTGACGAGGTAATTGGAATTCGTAGGGGTAAGGCGGAACCAATATTTATACCGGTTATAATTCTTGCCTACCCGCGCGCAGATTTCGGGATGGGCTGCACCGCAACCGATGAAGAGCTTCTTGTAGTCCATGGCGATGTCCTGCATGGGCAGTACAGCCTCAGACCTGAAACCGCCCACAACGAAATCCACCTTGGACTGAGTCATCAAACGCTCCATGGCATTGGTGGCATCGGTCAAGTTTATAAATTCGTTAGAGTCGGCCTTGACCAGCTCGATTTTCATTTTCTTATTGCCTACCTGGATGCCTCCTTGAGCATTGATCTCCTCAGCAGCCAGAGTGGCCCCGTTCCATTGCCCCTTCCCCTGCATGAAATTCATCGGGCCAATCACGCCGACCTTGATCCCCTGAGCTGTAGCCACGCCTGAAGGCATGACCCAGGGCGAAAAGATGATGAGGATGAAACAAATGGATGAAAAAATGAAAGCCCTTTCAAACCTTTTCATGGACCTCCCCTCCTCTCTTTTTACTCCCTCACCTTCCCCTCTCGCCGAAGAGAAAGAGGATAAAATGAGGGGAAATTGACTGGCAAAAAAAATTGGGCTCTTTCGGTATTGTGCTTTAAGTATTATATTTCTTCCAGCTTGTCAATGAATTTATTAGGGTAGCGTCATCTCCGCCAAAAAGGCTTCCAAATGAAAAAGGTTCATCACGTCATCCCGGTTGTAGGCTAGCAATACTTGCAGGGCTTCTCCGTCCCCGTAAAGGCGATACCGCTCCCATAGGCGCATGGCTTCCATACCGTCGATTCCTTTTGAGGCACGTTCAATCCCCAGTTGCTCCTCCACCTTCTTCAATCCACCATAAAGGTTCCTCTTCCAGCAATCGTACATGAGATCCCGGCATTGAAAATACCTGTTGAGGTCCAGCCTCACATGCCGCTTGATGACCGGCAGGTCAAAGCGGGCCCCGTTATACGTGAGGATCTCGGATACCCCGTCCAGCGCATTCCAGAGGTTGGTCGAGTTCACCTCGTCCCCCACCAGTTGAGTGAGCCGTTCCGGAGGGGAGAAGACCCCGATGATGGTGATCTCCCCCCCGAAGGAGGTTTCAATGTCCAGGTAGGCTTTCATAACCCAGCGATCAGCTCTCAGCCATCAGCCCCAAAGGATTCTTTTGATCCCATTCCTATAATCCTATATAATGGGGGCAATGATGCACAACGTCTCTTGCGATTCCCCCTAACCGTAGGGGCGATTCGCGAATCGCCCTTGCAATTTTCCTCCTTCCTCGGACCTCGCTCCTCGGACCCAAGGAGGAAGTAGGATTCCATGGATCAAGAGTTTTCTGACTCCCTCCTTCTCCAGCACCTCGAAAGCCTTGCGGCCCAACTGAAGATCGAGGTCCGCTACGAAAACCTGGCCGACGATGAAGTCACGATTCACAGCGGCGGATGCAAGTTGCTGGACCGGCATTTGATCCTCATCGACCGTCAGCAGCCCCACGTGGAGCGCGCCCGCCTTTTGGCCCGCGAGCTTTCCCAATACGACCTGGAAAATTTCTACATCCTGCCCCGGGTGCGGGAATTTATTCAGGCATTTTCCCGGGAGAAAAACCTCCCCCAGAGATAGAAGACAATTCCCACGGCCAGGAGGGTCATCCAGGCCGTCTTGAAAAACGGTGAGGATATTTCCTGCCCCAGGAGCATCAAGATGGCGCCCGTGCAGAGAAGGATCACTCCGGTAAAAACCTTTTGCCGATCAATTTTGCGGGAGAGTTCTTGCATTCCGTTTCCATTCTCCGTTTTGGGTATTTCATCCTTTCCTCGGAAGAAGGCAGAGAGGTGGATGCCTCTTCTGATTTTGTAAGAAAACCCGCTTCAAGTCAAATTTTTTCGTTCCTCCTCTCCTTCCCTTCGAGCACCCCAAGGGCGCGCGCCGCGCGCCCCTACAATCTCTCTCTCATGCTTTATTCCCTTTTTTCCCTGAAACCTTTTTCAATCATTCTGTAAAAGGAATCTTTTTTTGGCAACTACCCTCTGAAATCCCCCCAACCCCCCTTTAGTAAAAGGGGGGCGAAGGGAGGATTTCTGGAATTGCCCGGCTGCAAAGATCAAATCTTGGGGATGGATTGTTGGTGAGCGAAATTCCCATTTTCCAGTTGCTGCTATTTTTTCTCTGGAAGTTATCCGTGTTGATCTGCGTTCATCCGCGTCCCATTAAAATTCTTTGGTTGCGGCTCTGCCGCACAGTGTTATAAAATATTCCAGAGGAGAAAATCATGAATCCCTTCATCGACCTTCGCAGCGACACCGTCACCCGTCCCACCCCGGAGATGCGCAAAGCCATGTTCGAAGCTCTGGTGGGGGATGATGTTTTCGGGGAAGATCCTACGGTGAACGCCCTGCAGGAAAAAGCCGCTCATCTTTTCGGCAAGGAAGCGGCTCTCTTTGTGGCTTCGGGCACCATGGCCAACCAGCTTTCGATCAAAGCCCACACCCAGCCCGGGGACGATGTGATCATCGAGGCCGGCGGCCACGCCATGAATTTCGAGGGAGGGGCCAGCGCGGTCCTGTCCGGGGTCCAGTTCTTTCCCATTCCCGGAAACCGCGGGGTCTTCGACGCCGAACAGGTGGAGGCGGCTATCCGGGTCGATGACGTTCATTTTCCGGTGAGCCGGCTGGTGGTCATCGAAAACACCCACAACCGCGGGGGCGGTACCGTCTTTCCGCTCAAGAACATTCAGCGGATCCGCGAGGTGGCCGCGAAAAGAGGGTTGCGCATGCACATGGACGGGGCCCGGCTCTGGAATGCCTGTGTGGCTTCCGGCATTTCCCCCCGGGAATACGCCGCTCCCTTCGACTCCGTTTCGGCGTGTCTGTCCAAGGGACTGGGCTGCCCGGTCGGTTCCCTGGTGGTCGGCTCCAAGGAATTCATCAAAAGGGTCCATCGCTTTCGCAAGATGGTGGGAGGGGGGATGCGCCAGGCCGGATTTCTGGCCGCCGCGGGGATCTACGCCCTGGACCACCACATCAACCGCATGGAGGAGGATCACCGCAAGGCCAAGAAGATGGCCCAGGGCCTGGCCGGCATCAAGAATGTCATCATCCAGCCCGAGGAAGTGGAAACCAACATTCTCTTCTTCGATGTCTCCTCATCGGAACGGACCGCCCATGAGGTCGCCGCAGCCCTCCGGGAAAAGGGAGTTCGGGTCCACCCCACGGCCAAGATCCGCATCCGCTGCGTCGCCCATCTGGACGTTTCTTTTTCCGATATCGACCGTGCCCTGGAAGTCATCGCCGGGGTCATGAAAAGATAAGCGATGCTTCAGTACATCCTCTTCGACCTGGACAATACCCTCTATCCTAAATCCATGGGCATTTTCGAGCTGGTCATCGAAAGAATCCGGAATTACATGGAAGTGCGCATGGGCTTTGATAAGGAACTCGCCCGTTCCCTGCGGCAGGAATATCTCCGGAGATACGGATCCACCATGCGCGGGCTGATGATCCATCACCACCTGAATGCCGGTGACTTTCTGGAATATGTTCATGACGTGGGGGTGGAAAAGAGGCTTTCACCCGACCCGGATCTGGAAGGCCTTTTAAAATCCATAACCATGGCGAAAGGCATCTTCACCAGCGGCCACAAGCCCCATGCCCAAAAGGTTCTCCGCTGCCTGGGGGTGGAGGGATATTTTCCCGAAATCTTCGACATCATCTTCACCCGTTTCATTCCCAAACCCAACCCCGAGCCCTACCGCCAGATCCTCGAACATCTAAGCCTCGAAGGCCGGGACTGCATGATGATCGAAGACCTGCCGGCCAATCTGAAACCGGCCAAAGACCTGGGGATGACCACCGTCTTGGTAGGACCCGGAATGGAGGGGATCGACGGAGTGGTGGATCATACCATCGAGAGCATTCTCGAACTTGGAAATATCCTGCAGAATCTAACCTGATCAAGCCGCAGGCAAACAGGCCCGAGGAATTAAAAAATCCGAAATCCGAATATCGAAACCCGAAACAATTTTAAATTCCAAAAGCCTTAAAACACCAAACGAAGAAAAGACTTTCGAAATTGGGACATTTGGACTTGTAGGGAGAATGAAATGGCCAAAATCGTAGATTCACCCCTGGGTAAAGTATCCATTGACTCCACCGGTGCCCCCATCGGGGTCGTCCGCATGGAGCCGGAGAAGTCCTACTCTCCCATTTCAACGCTGCTGCAAAAGCACATAAACGAGTCTGACCCGGCCGCTTGGAATCAGATTAAGGAGAAGGTCGATTACACTTTTGCCGGCCTCGATCATGCCCTCCGGCCCCTGGCGGAAGCCACCGGCTTCGGGGAAGAGGTAAGAGCTCAGGTCAAAAAAGGGAAAAAGGTTCTCTTCAAGCCGAATATCGTCAGCCCGATCTGCATCA
>JAPLIW010000549.1 GCA_026388915.1 Deltaproteobacteria bacterium | reverse complement strand
ATTGGTTATTCGTTATACGTTAATCGTTACACGTTATTCGTGACTCGCTTTTCGTTGCTGTTCTGGTCTTTGATCTTTCCCGAATAACGTATAACGAGTAACGAATTACTAACGACCCAGCATTTCCAGGGCCATCCGGGCCACCCGTTCGGAAGCTCCCGGAGAGCCCAGCTTCTGCCTGACCTCGGCCAGCCCCTGAATCATGGCCTTCCGGTAAGGCTCATCCTCCAGGATTCGCAGGGCTTCCGCGGCCATCTTTTCTCCCGTGGCCTCTTTCTGGATCAACTCCGGGACCAGGCTCCTTTCGGCCACCAGGTTCACCAGCCCGATCCACTTCACTCGGATCATCGCCCGCCCCACCCAGTAGCTCAGGGGAGAGACCCGGTAGGCGATAACCATGGGCTTCCCCCGAATGGCCGTCTCCAGCGTGGCGGTTCCCGAGGCGACCAGGACCAAATCGGCGGCGCGCAGGACTCGATCGGTCTTTCCCCTCACCACCTCGATACGGAGCCCCGAAGGAGGCAGGACCTTTTTGATCTCCTCCTCATCGATCGTCGGGGCTAAGGCCAACAAGAATCGTGCGCCAGCCTTTTTCCCGGTGATGATCTGGGCCGCCCGGATCATTTCGGGCAGGAGGGAAAACACTTCCGGGTGTCGACTTCCCGGTAGCAGGGCGACCAGCGGCTCTCCCCGAAAGCCTTCTTCCTCCGGGGGGATTCGGGCGGGACTCTCCTCCGCTCCCAGGGTGTCCATCAGAGGGTGGCCCACAAACTCGGCCTCCAGCCCCGCTTCCCGGTAGAGGGGAACCTCGAAAGGGAAGATCACGGCCATCCGGTCGACCCTCCGGGCGATGACTTTCGTCCTGCCGGAACGCCAGGCCCACACCTGAGGGCTGACGTAATATAAGACCGGGACCCCGGCTTGGCGGGCGACCCGGGCGAGACGCAGGTTGAAATCGGGAAAATCGATCAACAGCAGAAGGCCGATTTGCTCCTTGCGGATCAGCCTCTTGAGATCCCGGTAGGCCCGGGCCAGATCCCCGAACCGCCCCAGGACCTCGGTGATCCCCACGACCGCCAGGCGGGAGGAATCGACCACGATCTCCGCCCCCGCTCTCCGGAGAAGTTCCCCTCCCATGGCCCGCACGCTGACCGCCGGCTCCATGCGCAGCAGGGATTCTACCACTCTGGCCCCGTGGAGGTCTCCCGACGCCTCTCCAGCCACAATCAGGATGTCTTTCTTTCCCGCCGACAAGGATTCGTCTTTCTTCGACCCCCCATCCCTTGGAACCGAAGTTCCGGGAAGCCTTCTTGGACCCCGTAATAAGCGGCGATGGAGGGGATCTTTTTGATGTTCTCCTGGATCTGCTCGCTGATCCGCATAGCCACGGCCAGGGCATTCCGTCCGTCTTCCCCGGTCACGGCCGGGGGAGTCCGGTTCAGGCAGGTAAGAACGAAAGAACGGATCTCATTCTCCAAAGTGTCCCCGGGCTCCACCTCGATCTGCTCGGCCGAGAGCTGGAACCTCTGATTCTCGGCGCTGAAGGTGCGGTGGTATAGGGTGATCTCCTTGGAGGCGTAATCCAGGGTCAGGTAGGTATCCGGCTGAAAGATGCGGATGCGCCGTCGGTCCTCGAAGGAGATGCGGCTGGCGGTGATGTTGGCCACGCAACCCCCCTCGAATTCCACCCGGGTGTTGGCAATGTCCACTTTGTCCGTGAGCACGGGAATTCCCACGGCATGGATCTTCTTCACCGGGGAGCGGACGAAACTCAGGATGATGTCCAGGTCGTGGATCATCAGGTCCAGGACTACGTCCACCTCGGTCCCCCGCCCCCGGAAAGGAGTGAGCCGATGCGACTCGATGAAGATGGGAGCCCGAATCTTTTCCCGCGCCGCAAGCACTGCGGGGTTGAACCTTTCCAGATGGCCGACCTGAAGGATCCGTCCGTGCTTCCGCGCCAGAGCGATCAGTTCATCGGCCTCCCGGATCGTGGCGGTCACGGGCTTTTCCACCAGCACGTCGCAGCCGCCCTCCAGAAAGTCCCGGGCCACCGAATAGTGCCGGTCGGTGGGCACCACCACACTCACCGCATCCACCTTTCCCAGGAGGTCCCGGTGGTCCGAAAAAGCCGCGGTTCGGAGTTTCTCCGCCCACTCTTCGGCCTTCCGGGGGGCCACATCGGCCAATCCGATGAGTTCCGCTTCGGGGATCAGGGAATATTTCTGGGCATGAAACTTTCCCAGATAGCCGACCCCCACGACCCCCACCCGAAGTCTATGTCCCGCCGCTCTCTTCCGGCTTTTTACATCCCGATGAGGCATATCCCCTTTTCATTCGCCAGGGGAATGACTTCCCCTTTGTCCGCCACAATGGTCTTTCCCGCCTCCACCACCAGGGCCGTAGCCCCGGCCTCCGCCAGCGTCTCCACTGTCGTGGACCCGACGACCGGGAGGTCCAGCCGGGGGTCCTGGTTGGGCTTGCACACCTTGATGACCGTCACGTCCCCTTTGCCCAGCCGACCGCCCCGGCGGATGGCCTCATCCGTTCCCTCCACGGCCTCCACCGCCAGCACCATCTGTTCTTTCACCACCACGCACTGGCCGATATCCAGCCGCCCGATTCTTTTGGCCATCTTCCAGCCGAAGGCGATGTCCTTTTCCTCCCGTTCCGTCGGTTTCCGTTCGGTCCAGCAGCCCTTTTCGGCCATGGCCGGTTTCAGGAAAGGCACCGGACTGATCACCCGGATCCCCTCCCCCTCCAGCTCCTCGGCCAAGGCTCGGAGAATGGCATCATCCTTTTTATCCTTCAACCGCAGGAGGACCCGCAACGCTCTTTCATCGGGGCTGGCCTGGGAAAAAAAATGGGTCTTGGAGACTCCGCCGATAAAAAGGGCCCGTCTGACTCCCCCCTCCTTTAATCCCTCGATCATTCCTCCCAGTTCACCGATATTCACCCAGCGGAGCGTATCGACGGCGGCGCCCAATTCGTCCCGGGTCAATCCCCGGTGTCCGATGGCCACGACCGAATGGCCGCGGGCTCGAACGGCCGCGGCCAGAAGGAGCGGAAGATTTCCGTCTCCGGCAATCAGCCCGATGGCCTCTTTCATCGGCAGACACCCCGCTTCGAGTTCTTCAGGAATTCGATGAGATGCCGGATCTCCGGGAGATCCGGGACTTCTTTTTCCACCCGATCCATGGCCTTGTGCAAAGTCAAGTGGGAGCGGAAAAGGATCCGGTAGGCCTGTTTAAGGGCCGAGACCGTTGCCACGGGAAACTTGTGCCGCTTAAGGCCCACCAGGTTCAGGCCGTAGAGGCGCGCCCGGTTTCCCGCGGCAACGGTGTAGGGGGGGATATCCTGGGGAATTCCGGAGGCCCCCCCGATGATCGAATAGCACCCCACCCGGGCGAACTGGTGGATGGCCACCAACCCTCCCACGATGGCGAAGTCCTCCACCAAAATGTGCCCTGCCAGAGTCGAGTTGTTGGCCATGATGACCTGGTTTCCGATTTTGCAGTCGTGGGCGATATGGGAATAGGCCATGATGAAATTGTTGCTTCCCAAAACGGTCTCTCCCCCTCCTTCGACCGTGGCCCGGTTGATGGTCACAAATTCGCGAATCAGGTTATCGCTGCCGATGGTCAAACGGGTGGGCTCGCCCCGGTATCGTATCGCCTGAGGGGCCGCGCCCACGGATACAAAGGGAAAGAGATGGCACCGCTCCCCGATTTTCGTCCACCCGTCGGCGACCACATGGGAATCGAGAATCGTATCTCTCCCGATCTGGACATTCTCCCCTACGATAGTGTATGCTCCGATTTTAACGCCCGGGCCGATTTGAGCTTTCGGATGAACAATGGCGGCGGGATGAATTTCCAAATCAGTCTCCTTCAAAATAGCTCATAGCTCAAAGCTCATAGCTGATTGCAATAAATCTTTTGCTATGAGCCATGAGCTATGAGCTATCAGCTCTCGTCTTTTTTGCTGATCGCTTCTTCGATTTGCTTCATTCTTTTTTCCAGGTCGGCCAGAATCCTTTTCATCTCGGGAAGTTTCTGGAAGGCGGCCTGGGCTCGCAACCATTCTCGGTGGGGAAAGGCTGGGCTCCCGGAAAGGATTTGGCCCGGAGCCACATCCTGCCCCACCCCTGCCTGGGCCCCGATCATAGCCCCGTCTCCGATCTTGATATGCCCGACCACACCCACCTGTCCTCCCAGGGCCACCCGGTTCCCGATTTCCGTGCTCCCGGCGATTCCCACCTGAGCCACGATGACCGTATCTTCCCCCACGGTCACATTGTGGCCGATCTGGATCAGATTATCCGTCTTGACCCCCCGTTTGATCCAGGTCTTCCCCATGGCCGCCCGGTCCACGGCGCAGTTGGCCCCGATCTCCACGTCGTCCTCGATGACCACGATTCCCACCTGGGGAATCTTCACGAATTTTGCCCCGTCCCGGGCGAACCCGAAACCGTCGCTCCCGATCACCGTCCCCGGGTGGAGGATGACTCTTTTTCCCACGACGCAGCAGTCCATGACCACCACGTTGGGGTAAAGGACGGATCCCTCTCCCACCCGCACCGATTCCCCCAGGTAAACCCCGGGATAGAGAACCGCCCGGTCCCCGATTTCGCTTCCCTTTCCCACGTGGACAAAGGGGTAAATGGAGACTTCCCGGCCGATTTTCACTCCCCCGCCGATGAAGGCCCGGGAATCCACTCCGCGGGGCGAGAAGGGCTTCTGTTGAAAAAAAGCCTGCACTTTGGCGTAAGCCAGGTAGGGATTGAGGGTCCGGATCAGCGGTTTGGGAAAGGAGGGCAGGTTTGCCGGCACGATCGCCGCCGAAGCCCGGGTCTTTTCCAGGCGGCGGCTGTGTTTGATCTCGGCCACAAAGGTGATCTCCCCCTCTCCGGCCTCCTCCAGGCTGGCGATTCCCCGGATGGGAAGCGAGCCATCCCCCTCTACTTTTCCCCCCACCAGGACCGCCAGCTCTCCCAGCGTTGCTTGGGCTTTCATTCTTTCCCCATACCCCGGCTTCATTTGGATTTCGGGGTGTTAGCCCGTTTGATGACTTCCTCGGTCAGATCCAGGCCTTTGGAGATATAGATAATGGAGGGTTGATTCCCCTCCAGGATGACCGAATATTTTCCCTCTTCGCCGATCTTTTGCACGATTCCCGCCAGATCCCGCAGGACCTTATCGGTCAATTCGCGATCTTTCCTCCGGACATCTTCTTCGAAATCTCTCTGCATCCGCTGCACGTCTCGCAATTTGGCTTGGTATTCCTTGTCTTTCTCCCGGCGGACGCTCTCGTTCATGACCGCCCCGCGCTTCTCCAGATCCTCCTGGAGTTTTTTCAGCTCCTTCTGCCTGCCCTCCAGGGCCTTTTGCATCTTTTCCACTTCGGCGGTGATGGCCTTCTTGGCCTCCTGGCCGGTCACACACTGATTGAGAGCCCGCTGCATATCCACGTACCCGATCGTCAATGGATCGGCGCCCCAAGCCCCTGCGGTCCAGGCCAGGATCACAGCCCCGCAAAAAATCCAAACCCCCGTTTTTTTCATTCTTTTCTCCTTGGAAATGAATTGATCCCCCATCCAAGAGGATCATCCTATTTTACCCCAAACCTTCCGCGATTGGTAATTTAGAAGAAGGTGCCGACGGTGAAGTCCCAGCTGCTCCTCGATTCCCCCTCTTTGGGCTTGATATTGTATCCCCATTCCAGGCGCAGGGGGCCCATAGGAGACATCCAGCGAAATCCGATGCCCGCGCTGGTCCGCAAGTCATCCATCCGGTAGGTTTCTCCCACATCCCAGGCATTTCCCGCGTCGAAAAAGATTAAACCCTTGAGCTTGATTTCTTTGGCGATGGGAAAGAGCATTTCAAAATTAAAGAGGAGCTCCTTGTCTCCCCCGATCACCTCTCCGTTGGGCGCCTTGGGCCCGATGCTGTAGGCCTTGAAGCCCCGAAGCGAATAGATCCCGCCCAGGCGGAACCGTTCATACAGGGGAATGGGGTCTCCTTCGATATATCCAATCAACCCCCGGGCCGAAAAGGTGAGGTTCCAGAAAGGGGTGATGAACCAGGCGGAGGAGG
This sequence comes from Deltaproteobacteria bacterium, assembly GCA_026388915.1. Taxonomy (GTDB): domain Bacteria; phylum Desulfobacterota; class SM23-61; order SM23-61; family SM23-61; genus SM23-61. The sequence goes on along the minus strand of JAPLIW010000549.1, from coordinate 8,238 downwards.
CTTGGTATTTGGTAAAGTCATTGCTTCCCCCCAAAAAACGCCCGGCGTAAGTGACCGAGACCCCGTTGTCGGAACCTTTGGTCGGATCAAACGCGTGATCCCGGGTATCCCGCCGGAGGCCCAGGTAAATGCTGCTGGTGGTCGAAATCCCCTCCTGGCTCTTGAGCATATCCGAGGCGGTATCGAGGATGTTATAGGTGTCCACCACTTCGTACAAGTACTGGGTGTACACCCGAAAATCCTCAAAGAGGGGGAATCCGAAACGGGCAGCCCCTCCGGTCCGTTTAACCGAGTAATCATCATAATCCCGCCACGTATTGAAGATGTCCCCTCCGGCTAAAATCTGGCTGTCGAAGAGCCGAGGTTCGGTGAAACTGAGGCTGTAGTAGCTGGAAACCGACCCGAGTTGACTCGTCAAAACCAGCCTCTGACCCCGGCCGAAAAGATTATTCTGGGAGATGGAGAAAAGGCCCACCAGTTTGTCGATGGAACTGTAGCCGACTCCCGCGCTGACCGATCCGGTCGGCCCTTCTTCCACCCGGACGTTCATCACCATCTTATCATCCGCGCTCCCCTTTTTGGTGCTCACATCCACTTCTTTGAAAAACCCCAGGTAGTTCAGGTTATCCCGGCTTTTCTTCAATGCCGCCAGGCTGTACAATTCCCCTTCCACCGTCCGCAGGTCCCGCCGGATGACCCTGTCCCGGGTTTTGGTGTTTCCCAGGATGTTGATGCGCTCAAAGTAGACCTTGGACCCCTGGCGGATGTCGAAAATCAGGTCCACGAGCGGTTGATCATCGTGGGGAATTATTTGGGGGCTCACATCCACAAAGGCATATCCCTGATCCGCGTACCGGTCGGTGAGGCTGGAGATGCTCTGCTGGACCTTTTCCCGATTGAAGATCTCTCCCGGGTAAATCGGCACCATTTTGAGTAATTCCATTTTGGGCGCAATCAGGTCCCCCTTGAGGTCCAGTCGGCCGACTTTGAATTGCCGCCCCTCTTCCACCGGAATCGTGACGGTGATACCGCTCTTGTCCACCTCGACTTTCGGCTTGGCGACCTTCACCTGCAAAAAGCCCTTCACCAGGTAGAAGGCAATGATGGCGTCGGTATCCTTCTCCACGGTCTCTTCCTTGTACACCCCAGACTTGGTCACCCAGGAAAAGAAACCCGCTTCTTTGGTCTCCGGCAGGAGGTTCTTCAAGACCGCATCGCTGTAATGGACATTTCCCGAGAAAGCGATCTTTTTGATGCGGACCTTTTCGTTTTCCTTGATTTTGAAATGAACGACCACGTCTCCTTTCCGGGGAGTCTCCAATTCGTACTGGACTTCAGCTAAAAAGTAGGCTTCCTCCCGGTATTTTTTTAGAATTTTATTTACGTTTTCTTTGACCGTATTCAGGTTCAAAACGGTCCGGGGTTTGAGGTCCACAACCTCCAGCAGGTCGCTGGTCTTGATATTTTTGTTTCCGGAAAACTTGATTTCCCGGACCACGGGTTTTTCTTCCACCACAAAAACGACGGCTTTTCCGCGGCCCCAGTCCCTTTTCTCCACCTTGATATTCTGAAAATATCCCATCTGGTGGAGCACCTTCAGGTCCTCCCGGATGACGGCCGGGGAATATACCTCTCCCTCCCGAGTCTTGATCTGGGCACGGATGGCGCTCTCTTCAATGGCCTGATTCCCTTCGATCAGGACCTTGGTAATGGATTCCTTTTTCAGGATCTTCAGGTTGACTTCCCGGCTCGCCTCACGCGCAAGAGATAGCAGGTCCTCCGGCGCCTTTCCTGTTTTGAAGGTGGAGGCCGTCGCCTCTTTCTGGAGGACATCGAGGACGCGGATATCCAGACTGACGGAACCGTTGATCCGGGTAATCGAGCCCATGATCATGTAATCCGCATCTACTTTTTTCCCGATTTCCCGGGCCAAGGACTCATCCACTTCGGCCTGCCCGGCCTCTTCCAGGGCCCCCCGGATCTTCTCCTCTTCCACCAGCACGATCTGTTCGTCCTTTTTCATTTCCGCGGAAAGGACGCCGACCACCCGGGCGGGCCAATCCTTCATCATCTCCCGCTCCGCGGCATAGATCCGCAGGGGAAGGATCCCGACTTTCACGATCTCCTGGCCGCGGGCTTCTCCGGGTCCCAGGAGGATGCTCAGGAAGAAAACCAAAAAAAGTCTGCCCAAAAACGGTTTGTTCATAAAGGATGTATTTTTTTCCTACCCCTGGAGTCAGGATTCTTCTTGATCTTGCCTGGAAGTCTGGGAGTCCCATCGCTTCTCCCGCGGAGAACCCCGGATGCGAAACTCAGGCTTGTTCCTGCAGCCAGCCGTCCGCCAGCCTCACCCGGCGATTCATCCGAGCCGCCAGCATGGCATTATGAGTCACGATCACGATGGTAATTCCCTGTTCCCGGTTGATCCTCTCCAGGAGATGATGAACCTCTTCTCCGGTCTGGGTATCCAGGTTCCCCGTGGGTTCGTCGGCCAGGATGATTTTGGGCTGCACCATCAGCGCCCGGGCCACTGCCACTCTTTGCTGCTCGCCCCCGGAGAGCTGGCCGGGCTTGTGATGCAACCGGTCGCCCAGGCCCAGCTGGGCGAGAATGGTTTCGGCTTCCTTCCCCGCCTTGCGGGCGCTCAGGCCCTGAATCAACCCGGGCATCATGGTATTTTCCAGGGCGCTGAATTCCGGAAGAAGATGGTGAAACTGGAAGACGAAACCCACGTGGCGGTTGCGCAGTTCGGCCAGCTCCGCAGTGGTGCGGGAAAAAAGGTCCTCTCCCTGGAAAAAAACCTTGCCCCCGGTCGGGCGGTCGAGAGTCCCCAGAATATGGAGAAGGGTGCTCTTTCCCGCCCCCGAAGCCCCTTCGATGGCCAGCATCTCCCCGGAATGGATGGTCAGGTCGATGCCCTTCAGGACCTCGATGATTTTTCCGCTGGCGCCGAAGACGAAGGATTTTTTCAGCTTCTGGGCTTGAATCACGGGGGAGTTCCCCGCGGTATGGGACGGGTTCAGATCATTCCCTCCTTGGCCGGGCTGCTGCGGAAAACCCCCAGCATCCGCAGTTTGTTCGCCAGGCGGGTCTGCAGGGAATCTTCCAGGACTTTCAGGGTCTCCGGATGCCGGGCCACGATCCGGTCAAAGTTTTTCTTGTCCAGCCGAACCAGCTCGGCCGCCCGCAGGACTTTCACCGAGGCCGTCCGCGGCCTTCCGGTGATGAGGGAAATCTCCCCGAAATAGTCCCCCTCTTGGAGCGTTGCCAGGATCAGTTTCTCCTTCTTCGGGTCCGGGGTGAAGACCTCCACTTCCCCGCTCTTGATGATGTACAGGCAGTCGCCGGGGGCCCCTTCTTCGATGACCAAGGCCCCGGCAGGAAATTCTTCCAGGGCGACCTCTTCCAGGAGCTTCCGGCGCTCCTCGGGGGGGAAGGTCTGAAAGAGAGCGGAAGCGGCCAGGAGGTTATCGAGGACCCGCTCCTTATAAAATTTGAAGAGGACCTTGGACACGGGGGGAAATTCCTGGATGACCCTCTGCAACTCTTCTTTGGTCATCTCCAGCACTTCCGTGTCCTCCAGGGCTTCCACCGTGGCCTGGCGCCGGGCATTGGCGAAGAAGGCGAACTCCCCGAAAAAATCCCCGTCCTTCAGCTCGTTGAGGACGATTCTTCCCTTGCCGGGTTGCTGCCGGCTGATGGCCACCTTTCCGTGGCTGATGATGTACAGGGAATTTCCCGGGTCTCCTTCCCGGCAGATGGCTTTCCCCCCGGCAAACCGCTTGGCCTGGATTTTCTCCATCACCCGGGATAGCTCCTCTTTTTTGAGGTCCGAAAAGAGGGGAATTGGCGGAAGCGACCCGGGCGCGGCCGCTGCCGGCGGAGCTTTTTCCCCGTGCACAGTTCCCGGAATTTCTTCTGCCGGCTTTCCCCACTGGGCATACAGCTCGGCGAGCTGGTGGTGAATCTTGGATTTTGTCGGGTCCAGGCGCAGGATGAGCTTATTGAGGGCAATGGCCTGGATCAGCATACCGCTTTTGGCATATTCCTCGGCCACTGCATGGTAAGCCTCGATGGCCTCGGTCCTCTTGCCCAGCTTCTCCAGGAGATCTCCGATCCGCACCCGGAGGCGAAGGTTCTTGGGATCCTGGGCTACTTTTTGCCCCAGTTCCTTCAGTTCCTTCTCGTACTTGCTCCCGAACAGCAGGCTGCCCAAGAATCCAGCCATTCAAGCCTCCTTTGCCCGGAAAAGACCGCCGGACCCTCCCCTCCCCTTTCTCCTCATTCGTACCGCAGGGCCTCCGCCGGGTCCAGCCGGGAGGCCTGCCAGGAAGGGTAGAGGGTGGCCAAGAAACTGATTCCCACCGCCGCCAGGGCGATGAGGAAAAAGTCCAGCCCGTCCACTTTCACCGGAAGGTGGGAGATGTAATACACATCGCGGGGCAGGGAAATGAACTGATAGGCGGCCAGGATGCGGCAGATGACGTATCCCCCGATCAGGCCGAGGCCGGTCCCCACCACCCCGATGATCAATCCCTCCAGGATGAAGATCCTCATGATGGACTGCGCCGTGGCCCCCATGGATTTCAGGATGGCGATGTCCTTGTTCTTTTCCATGACCACCATGATGAGGGTGCTGACGATTCCGAAGGCTGCCACCAGCACGATGAGGACCAGAATGATGAACATGACCGTCCTTTCCAGTTTCAGGGCGGCAAAGAGGCTCCGGTTCATCTGCATCCAGTCTTTGGTCCAGAAGGGGAAGCCCAGTTCTTTCTGGATTTTCCGGGCGGTTTCCTTCACTCCGTAGATATCCCGGACCTTCACTTCCACGCCGGAGACCGCATCCTCCAGGCCCAGGAATTTCTGGGCGCTGTGTAGGGAGATGTAGGCCAGGGAGGTGTCGTATTCGTACATTCCCGTGTCAAAAAGGCCCTTTACCCTGAATTTTTTCATGGGAGGACCCATGCCCATGGGGGCCAGGGCTCCGGTGGGGGAAACCACCACCACCGTGTCGTCCATCATAACTCCCAAGTTCTGGGCCAGTTCCTTGCCGATGAAGATCCCGGGAGGGGCGGAAGAATCCTCTTTTTCCCCCAGGCTGTCCATGGTCCCTTTTTTCAAGGAGGTCTCGATATTGATAACTCCGCCGGCCGTGGCCGGGTCGATCCCCCGGAGGACGATTCCCTGGGCGTTACTCTCCGAGGTGATCATGGACTGGGTGAAAATAAAAGGGGTCGCCGCCACCACCCCCTCGACTCCCTTGACCTTCCGTAGAACCTCCCCGTATTCCCGCATAGGAGCCCCGTGCTGGAGGATCACCAGGTGGGCGTTGGTACCCAGGATCTTGGTTTTTAGATCGTCCTCGAACCCTCGCATGACCGACAGAACCACCACCAGGGCCATGACCCCCAGGCCGACCCCGCCCATGGACAGGAAGGTGATCACGGAAATAAAAATCTGCTTCCGTTTGGCCTTCAGGTAGCGCAGACTGATGAAAAGTTCGTAGCGCATATCATTGGCTCATAGCTCGGTGCTCATAGTCTTTGCTATCAGCTATCCGCTATCCGCTGTAGGGGCGGTTCGCGAACCGCCCCTACGTCTAGTCCTTTTCCGGCCTCATCTGGGGAAAGAGGATGACGTCGCGGATCGAGGGGGAATCGGTCAGGAGCATGACCAGACGGTCGATGCCGATTCCTTCCCCGGCAGCGGGCGGCATCCCGTATTCCAGGGCCCGCACGTAATCCTCGTCCACCAACCCGGTTTCTTCGTCCCCCCGTGCTTTGGCTTTGGCCTGCTCAAGGAACCGGGACTTCTGGTCCTGAGGATCATTGAGCTCGGAGAAGGCGTTGGCAATTTCCCGGCCGAAGATGTATAGCTCAAACCGGTCCACGAACTCCGGCCTTTGATCGTTCCTCCGCGCCAGGGGAGAATCCTCGATCGGGTACTCGGTGACAAAGGTAGGCTGAAGGAGATGGGGTTCGGCGAGCTTTTCGAATAGATCCACCCAGATCCTTCCCCGCGGCTCGTTCCCCTTCAGATCCAGCCCCAGGTTCTTTCCGTAGGCCAGGAGCTTCTCCCGATCCTGCAGATCCTCCTCTTTCAATTCTCCGTAAGCGATCAGACCCTCCCGGATGCTGATCCGTTTCCACGGGGGCTGGAAGTCGATGCGCGTCCCCTGATACTGCAGGGATATCTGCCCCTTGATCTCCTGGACCAGGGAGGAGAACATGCCCTCGGTCAGGTCCATCAAATCCCGGTACGTGGCGTAGGCCTGGTAGAATTCCAGCATGGTGAATTCGGGATTATGCTGGGTGGAGATCCCCTCGTTGCGGAAGTTCCGGTTGATCTCAAAGACCCTTTCCATGCCCCCCACCACCAGCCTTTTAAGGTAGAGCTCCGGGGCCACCCGCAGGTACAGATCCATGTCCAGGGTGTGGTGATGGGTCTTGAAGGGACGGGCCGTGGCTCCCCCGGGGATGGGCTGCATCATGGGCGTCTCCACTTCGAGAAATCCCCGCTGGGTGAGAAAGCTCCGGAGGAAATCGACGGTCCGGCTCCGGACGGTAAAGATCTCCCGGCAATGGGGGTTCACGATGAGGTCCACATATCGCTGCCGGTACCGGGTTTCCAGATCGGTGAGGCCGTGCCACTTTTCCGGCAGGGGGCGGAAGGATTTGGCCAGAAGCTCCGCTTCCTCCACCAGGACGGTGAGTTCGCCGGTGCGGGTGCGAAAGAGTCGCCCCCGGATGCCGACGATGTCCCCGATATCCAGGCGGGAGAAGACCTGAAAACTCTTCGGGGTCATCTGGTCTCGCCGGAAATATCCCTGGATCCTCCCGGTCCGGTCCTGGATATGGCCGAATGCCGCCTTCCCAAAATTGTTCAACCGCATCAGGCGGCCGGCCACGGAGAACCGCTCTTCCAGGCCTTTGAACTCCTCTTCCCTCTTATCCCCGTGGAGCCGGTTGATCTCCTCGACGGAATGGCTGAGCCGAAAGGTATTGGGATAGGGGGGAAATCCCTCGGCCTTTAAATCCTCCAACTTTTTCTTCCGCTGTAAAAAGAGCTCCTTCAGTTCCTCCACGTATCACTCGCCCTCAATAAAATTTTAGCCCCCCGGTCCGAAAAGCTGATCCAGATGGGCGGGCTATGCAGAATCTTGAATCAATTTTGAGAGTTCACCCCAAAATTTTATTAAAAATATCCCAATTCCCCCAAGGAGTCAATCATAAATGAACGCTTGCCCCTGGTTTTAAGATCCCTTTTCTTGTGGCCCGGGGGCAAGGCCGTGGTTTGAAGGCAGGATCGGCGGGTGGAGAAGATCCGATGAAAGATCACTTTCCTTCCGCAGAAGAGGGCGGTAAACGCTTGGCCATCTGCGCCCCCCAGGGCCGTTTCCGCCCGGACCGATGAAAGAATCGGTGCCTCATCCTGCCGAAAACCACGGCCTTGCCTCCGGGCCGGGCACGGCCTCCAAGCTATGGACATTGATCTGCGCAGCCCTGAACTCCATGCAGTGCAGGGCGGATTGCGGAATATAAATTTCGTAGGACCGGCTGGCCGGTTGCCCTTGCGCGGGCCTGAGTTCCAAATTTCTTGTTTTGAACGTCGACCCTCCCGCCTTGAGCCTCGTCCCTTATTTGAAGATATTGACCCCACCCTCCATGGATGATACTTTGGAAGTATGGAGCACTCGAACCAAGAAAAGCCGGTCTGCCGTGCCTTCCGCCTGGGAATGATCGACTATGAAGCGGCCCTCAAGCTGCAAAATCAGCTGGCCCGGGCGCGGATGGAGGAAAAGACCGGCGATGTTCTCCTTCTCCTGCAGCATCCCCCGGTGATAACCATGGGGAAGTCGGGGAAGGTTCATAACGTCCTCGATCCCCAGGCGATTCAGAGAAAAAACATTAAGGTCATTTTCACCGACCGGGGAGGAGATGTCACCTATCACGGACCCGGGCAACTGGTCATCTACCCCATTTTAAACCTCCGTCTCCATGGCCTCAGTGTTCCCGGATATGTAGGGAAGCTGGAGGAGGCAGCGATCCGGACCCTGGACCGTTACGGGATCAAGGCCAGGCGGATCGAAAAGCTGCGGGGCGTCTGGGTGGGGAATGAAAAAGTTGCGGCCCTGGGAGTCCATCTCTCCCGCTGGATCAGCAAGCACGGCCTGGCCTTAAACGTAAACACCAACCTGGACCCCTTTGAGCTCATCAATCCCTGCGGCACCGGCCG
>JAPLIW010000567.1 GCA_026388915.1 Deltaproteobacteria bacterium | reverse complement strand
ATGCCAGTCCGGTTCATGGAGGGTTATGTATTTCGGAGTGGCGCCGCAGAGGATGGTGTCCGGGCCGTAATTCTCGTAGAAAGGCTCGAAGACGATGACCTCCTCCCCGGGGTTGACGATGGCCAGGAGCGAGGCGATCATTCCCTCCGTTGCTCCGCAGCAAACCGTGATTTCCTTCTCCGGGTCCATCTTCACCCCGTTGTATCGGGCGAATTTTTGGGCGATGGCCTGGCGCAGGTTGGGCGTTCCCCAGGTGATGGCATACTGGTTGTAATCCTCCCGGATGGCCTGGATGGCCGCCTGTTTGATTTCCTCGGGGGCGGCAAAATCCGGAAATCCCTGGGCCAGGTTCACCCCTTTGTGGCGGATACAGACCCGGGTCATGTCCCGGATGACCGATTCGGTAAAGCTGAGCGCTTTCTGGGACGAAAATTCTTTCATACTCTTCTATCTCCTATAAATTCGAGAAACTGTAAGTTCAAGTAATATATAAAAAAAACAACGGTCCCGTCAACCTCAAATCCGCCCTCGCCCACCCTCAGTTTTTTTGTGGTCGTTGGGGTTCAGGCTGGAGGGATTCGGATCATCAGGCTCGGCGGGATCATAGCTTTCTAATCACCTTCCCGCCTATCCTCCGCAAAAAGAGGCCTGAGAGGAAATAGCTCCAGAGGCAAGACTGAGCTAAAACATCTCCTCTTTCGAATCTCGCCGGGACAGGCCCGACCCAATGAAAGAATAACCGCCTTAGGATGAGGATCCGAATTCCTTCAGCCTGAACCCCATGGGCTAGCCCCTCTCTCTTCCGAGTTTTTCTCAGACATGGGTTCTTTCCTCAAAAACTGGGGGTGGGCAAGTAAATACGTTCAAAGCATACCGGGAAGAAATCGTTTTGTTCCCCCTCGAAGTTTTGTTAATATGAAACAAGGGGATTCTTGATGAGGGGACCGAAGATCCATTTTCGCGCTGCATTTCCTTCTCTCCTTCTTTGGTTATTCTTCTTCACCCAGTTCTCCTGGGCCTTATCGGATGAAGAGATTCGGAAGTTTCAGACTTTCCTGAGTAACCAGGCAGCGGGAGAAAGGATGGCCTTTTGGGCGGAAAGGTTCCTGGGCGTTCCCTATGACCGGGACCCGCAGGGGGTCTACGTCACCCGCGCGGCCATTGTAGCCGATGATAAAGTGGACTGCATGTACTTCACCTTTCGGACCGTTGAATTGGCCCTGAGCCGCTCGCCGGACGAAGCCATTCAGGTCGCCCTGGACAAGCGGTTTCATAGCCGGGGGATTCTGCAGGACGGCAAGGTCCTGAACTACGACGACCGTTTCCAGTATGGCGAGGACATGATCCGGAGCGGCAAGTGGGGGAAGGACATCACCCGCCAGGTCGGCCGGACGGCCCGAATCCGGGGGTCCCGGGATTATGACTTCTATGAGGTTCTCTCCCCCCATGAAATGTCCCGCAAAAGAGAAAGACTGCGGAGCGGGGATATCCTCTTCTTTTTTAAGATTCCGGAAAAGCGGGTGGTGGAAGAAGGGGTCGGCCATATGGGGATCGTGAAAGTGGAACGGAACGATTCGGAAAAGAAAATTTTTCTGATCCATGCCGGCGGATCCAAGAGTTCCGGGGGCTCGGTGAAAAAAGTCCCGCTGG
>JAPLIW010000898.1 GCA_026388915.1 Deltaproteobacteria bacterium | reverse complement strand
AATCGTCATAAGAGAGGTAAAGGTAATCGGCCCGGAAATTCAGGTTCCGGAGAATATCGTAATCCACCCCGCCCCCGACCTTCTGGACCTTGCCGTTGGCAAAGACCGAGAAAATCGAGGTTTTACTGATCAGGGCCGAGGGAATGGTTTGATAATATCGGAGGGACACCTTCAGCGGCCGCCAGGGCTGGTAGATCGGGATAACCGCGACATCGTAAATTTCTTTCAGGAGAAAGTCATAGTAAACATGCCCGGAGATATCCACCCTCGACATCGGCCGGAGACCCAGGTTCAGGCCGGCCAGGCTCTGATCAGGCTGTTTCCCGTTCTGCTGGGAGAGATAGGAAAGCGCCAGTTCCCCCCCCAGGTCTTTCCGCAGGCGCAGGGTGTAATAAATCTGTCCCCCGGTCATAAAGTCACCGTCGGAACTTTCCTCCGGGTTGGTTACCGGGGAACCGCTGATGATCCCTACCCCCAGGTTGTATTTCTCAAACCTCACCATCACCCCGTCCGTCTGCCGGGAAGCCACTCCCATGAAAGCGAATTGTCTCCCCGCCCTGATATCCAAAACCCGGTTTCCGAGCTGCCAGTCGAGATAACCGTAGTTCAGATCCCCGTTTTTGGCATCACCGGGAAGGTAATCGTTCAGTTCCGCCTTGGCCCAGCCGGAAAGGTGAAGCGATACCCCCTGGACTCCCAAATCGCTTAAGGAGAGTCTCAGATACTCATAAACCGGGGCGAAATCCACTTTCTCCCCCCCCACGGTTTCCTGAAAAAACATCGGCATCGTGGTGGAACTGCCCGTGAGAGTGGCTCCCTGGGCGGATGTCAACAGAGTTGTGACCAGGAAAAAAACCGCCAACCCTGTCTTTACTCCCTGTCTCATACCTGCCTCCTTATTTCTCTCCTCTGACTTTTCTCAACCTCGATTGCGGGGTTTTGATTATTTGAATAACCTTCTCTTCTGGCTACCTCATCCAAATAACCGGTGGCAAAATCCTCGGTCCTTAATATTGCCTCCCCCTCCATTTTTCGTTCATCCACGGTTTTAATATACCGCTTGCATTTTTCGCAGACATCCACCCGGTAAGGACTTTCCCCCTTCGTCTGGAAGAACCGCAAATCGCGGGGTTCGCAGTTGCCGCAATAGGGGCATTCCACCCTCCTGAACACCCAGAGCGTATCGCAAAGCGAGCAAGCCAGGATCCTTTTGCCCTGTTTTCGCTCGATCTTAGCCATCCGGGGTTCGTTCCCGCAGATGGGACAGTATCCCCGTAACCAGGATTGAAAAATCTTTCCGGGCAAACCCTCCGTCTGGGTGGAGAGAAAAATCCGGGCCAGATTCTCCGCGAAGAAGACCAGCGACTCCGGGGCCAGGCCGGTTTCGGCGGAGGTTTTTTTAAAGTATTCGGCATCGCCGGCAGTGATTTTCCGCACCAGCTCGGCTAGTTCTATTCCTCCCCCTTGCCGGAGATCATCCAACCTTTTTAGTTCCTCTTCCCCGGCCGCCTCGTGTTTTTTCACCATCGCCAGGATCTCTTGAAAAGCCATTCCCAGCACATCTTCATCCGGGTTCAGGGTCTCGAC
>JAPLIW010000325.1 GCA_026388915.1 Deltaproteobacteria bacterium | reverse complement strand
AACGGAATCGTAACCGATGTGTGGCCCATCGATATGCGCGGGAAGTGCCAGTGACGGACGGAATAAAGAGCATAGAGCAGGGAGCGCATAGCAGAGAGTAAGATACAGGAACAAAGGAACGTCTGGAATGCCTGCGACGCAGTTGGTGAAATCGGAAGAATTGCGGTCCTTTTCCAATTCCGTGCTGGAAAAAATGGGATTGCCTCGGGACGATCAGGAGATCGTTACCGCTGCCCTGCTCGACGCGGAACTCAGAGGTCTTGAAACCCACGGCATCGTCCGCTTGACCCTGTATGTTCCCCTGATCCGAAAAGGGATGATCAACCCCCGGCCGCAGATTAAAATGATCAACGAATCCCCCACCCACCTCCTGCTGGACAACGACTTCGGTTTCGGATTTCTTGGCGCCGTGAAAGCCATGAACCTCTGCGCCGAGAAGGCCGGACGGGAGGGGATCGCCATGGCGGCGGTGCGGAACTCTTCCCATTTCGGCGCCGCAGGATATTACGCCCGGATGGCCGCAGAGCAGGGGCTGATCGGATTTGCCGCTTCTAACTCCTACCCAGTCATGGCTCCCCCCGGGACCCTTACGCCCACTTTCGGAAACAACCCCCTTGCCTATGCTTTCCCCGCCGGGGAGCATCCGCCCCTTGTCATTGATATGGCCACCAGCGTGGCTTCCCAGGGGCGGATCAAGCAGCATGCCAACGAAGGCAAGCCCATTCCGCCCGGCTGGGCGTTTGACCGGGAAGGAAAGCCCACGGAGAACCCCACGGCCTTTTTCCTCCTGGCCCCCCTGGGAGAAGGCGGGTATAAAGGTTTTGGCCTGGCTTTGGCCATGGATGTTCTCGGCGGCGTGCTTAGCGGCTCTCTTTTTGGACAGAATTTCACCTCCGGTCCCGGCTCGCGCGGGTGCGGACACTTCTTCCTGGCCATCGATCCCCGGCGATTCATCGGCCCGGCCGATTACCGAAGGAGGATGGAAGAAGTCATCGGGCAGGTGAAAGGGGCGCAGCGCAGAAATGAGGGGGGAGACCCCGTTTCCCTGCCGGGGGAAAGGGGATGGGAAAAGAAAAACCGGCGCCTGCGGGAGGGAGTTCCGGTCCTGGCTTCAACCTTGAAATTGCTCGATCAACTAGCGGAGGAACTCGGCGTGCCTGTTTTGCGGCGGGAAAGTTGATGATTTCATAACAGGTTGTCACTCCGGTGAAAACCGGAGTCCAGACATTTAATAACTCCTTGGAATAACTGGATTTCGGCTTTCGCCGGAATGACGGGAAAAGGGGTTTTCGGACTTTTTACAAGAACATCAAAGTTGTAAAGGTAAGATTTTTAGGACGGCGAAGGAGCAAACCCGTAGGGGCAATTCATGAATTGCCCCTACTCCATCGAATGAGCCGAGAGGCGGTTGCGGAGCTTCTACTGCTTTTCGCCCTCCTTCCACCAGGAGGGAACCTGCCCGTTGTTCCTTTCCCTCAATTCCGTTTCCATCTTGACCACCTCTCCTCCGTAATTGTTGAACTCTTCCCAGGCCTTTTTCTTGGCCTCCGCATCCCTGCGGGAGGTGGCGTCCAGGTATCTCTGGTAGGCCTGTTCATACTGAGCAACATACTGGGCTTTCTTCTTTTTGTATTGCTCGGTGTTGATCTCCTGGGAGGCTTCCTGCGCAGCGGTCGGCTCCCCTTTCTTAACCGCCGCGTTGGGTTTCTCTTCCGCAGCCTGTTTAGGCTCAGCAGCCTGCGGATTCGGGCGGGAAGTCCGGCTGGGGAATTTCTCCTCCACCCAGTCAATGTTCACCACATTCTTCTTGGGCAGCGAGGCTACTCCCTCCTCCCACTGGAATTTGACCTCCCCATTTTCCTCCCAGTACTCGGCCGTCTCTACCGTTCTTCCATTCTTCAGCTTGATTACATAGTCCGCAAAGGCCGGGCCGCTTAGAAATACCGCCAAGAGAAAAGCCAGCCCAACGGAAATTTTTTTCATTCGCTCCTCCCCGCTCAAATTCAAAAATCTTTTCCGGAGCCCCGACCCCGGGCAGATTAGGAGAAAAGTTCCACCCATCGCAGGGTGATCAGGGGCATATACTGGGTCTGATTGCCGACCGCGCTGCTGCAATAGATGATATTGGCATCCCCCCCCACCAGGTCAGCGGAAACCGTGCCCCCGGCCAGCATGGAACCGGTCACGTTTTTCCCTCCGCCGCCGGTGAAGGTAATCGAGCCGGTCACCAATACGACGCCATACCAGGTAAAACCGCCGTGAACCGCGAGATCCCCCTCCACCATCAAGATTCCGCAACCGGAAGTCTGGGCATTCAATTTCACGTAGGTGGAATTGGTGTTGAAATAGACAATCTTGCGCTCGGTGCAGCTGGTGGCGTCCTGCTGGCTCGGGCCGGCGACCGGCGTTCCCCAAGTCATTCCCGTAAGGGTTGCGCTGTTCACATTATAGGAATGGCTTAGCGACTTCTTGAACCGGTCGATCGTGGCCTGGATGTCGATGTTTTTGGGGGAATGTTCCACAATGGCTGAGGGATTGGTCCCTGTGATCGTGGGCTTTCCATTCGTGCCCACATCCTCCATGGTGAGAACACCCGGAACATGGGAACTCCCGCAGTGATCCATTCCCATCACGTTGGTGGAGGTTCCCTGAATCGTGGTATGGGCCTTGGTGTAGAGCGCGGCCGGGGCGGTGATGTCGGGAACCTGGGCGGCTTCGATCC
>JAPLIW010000312.1 GCA_026388915.1 Deltaproteobacteria bacterium | reverse complement strand
TTCGGCTTCCGCCTGCCGGGCCAGGCCGGTGCCGGGGAAAATCCGGAGTCCGACCATGGCGACCACGGCGGTGGGGGAGATTTCCTCCATCAGTCGAAAGGTCTCCTCCATCGTCTCTTCTGTTTCCCCCGGAGCTCCCAGGGACAGGCTGTGGCAAACTTCCAGCCCGGCCTCCCGGGCGGAACGGGTCGCCCGTCGGATGTCATCGGGGACAAAATGCTTTCCCAGGTTGGCCAGGACTTGAGGGGAACCCGAATCCGTTCCGAATTCCACCCCCGTGCATCCGGCTCTTTTCATATCCTCCGCCAGGGGACGGCTGAAGTAGCCCGGATGAGCATAGCAGCTCCATTGGAGAGGCAGCGCTCTCTCGATGAAAACCCGGCAGATCGCCCGGGCATGGCTCTCCGGGAAATTGAAGATGTTGTCCACGATGAAAATATTCTCCACCCCTTGCCGGATTAAGGCTTCGGCCTCATCCGCCACTCTTTGGGGAGTCCGGACGCGGACCGTTTTCCCTTCGATCAGGGGGTAGGTGCAGTAGATGCAGGAGAAGGGGCATCCCCTCTTGGTCTGAAGATTGCCCATGCCACCCCTGCCGAAATAATTCTTCAAATCCAGGCAATTCCAGTCCGGGGAGGGAAGGGAATCCAGATCTTGAATGCAGGCCGGTCCGGATAAATTCTTTTCCCCTTTGGCGATAAACCCTTCTACGGGGGAAGGTGACCGGCCGGCTCCTTGGCCCAATACTCTGGCAAAAGCCTCCTCCCCCTCGCCGGCAATCCCCCCATCTGCTTCCAGGAAATTCAGGATGGCCTCGGGCATGAGGGTGAACCCCGATCCTCCCAGAAAAACGGGAGAGGAAGAAACCAGCCGGCAACGTTCGATCACTTTTTTGAAGAAAGGAAGGTAGGAAACGGATTCCGGATAAGCCACGTTGTCGATGTTCCTCAGGGAGAGGCCGAGTGCCTCCGGAGAAAATCCGGAGATGGCCTTTTCCAGCGCCTGCTCGATGTTTTCTTCGAAGCAGAGGTCCAGGCAACGGACCTCGTGGCCGGCTGATTTCAGGGCCGAGGAAAGAAAAGCCAGGCCCAGGGGAGCGACAGGGTCGGGCAGCATTTCGATGTTGGGGGAAATGAGAAGGACGCGCATAAAAAAGTTCGGAGTCATTTAGTTCGGAGTTCAAAGCATGAAATGAAACTCCGAACTGTATTTATGGCTGAAAGCTATTTTTTATAAAAATAACACAGGTATGCGGCACAGTCAAAAGGGATTTGGCCTTGCCCTCCTTCACTTTTCGGCGATTATGCCTAATCCCTATTGAATTTCAGACGTTGCCGGGCCCGAAAGCAAGGGTGTTACGCGCAAAAATCATGAGGCGCGCCTCATTTGCTGGACCGGGCGGGCAACCAAAATGCGGAATGTAGAATGCGGAATGTAGAATGAAAAAGGCGAGGATTTAGGATTTCATTCCGAATTCCGAAATCCGCATTCCGAATTTGCCCTGCCCGATGGGCCCGCCCCATTCTGCGGAAGCACGGGGGGATCTCCGTATCGAATTCTTTTCCCGCCGATGCTTTTTGTGCGTAACCCCCTTGCTCCCGGGCCACAAGCTTGCTTTCCCACAGGGAAAAGAGTGGCCAAATTGAAGGAGGCAAGAAAGTTTTTTCGTCTTGACTTTCCGTGGACGGGGAATACATCATCTAGAATTGAAAACCGGTCCTTACTCCCTGAACCATTTAAGATTCAGGGCTTTGTCCTGCACCCTACGTGGTGCAGGGCCGTCCCTCTCCCGCAAGGGGAGAGGGAGTTTCCGGAAGGATTCGAGTTAAAGGGGAAAGGAAAAAAGTGGAAAAGGGAAAAAGCTTAAACCTTTTATTCAATCCCCGTTCCATCGCCATCGTGGGAGCCTCCGATGACCTGAACCGGATCGGGGGGCTGCCCATCAAATTCCTGCGCCGGCACAAATACCCGGGAAAGATTTTCCCCGTGAATCCCAAGTACCGGGAGATCGGCGGCCTCCCCTGTTATCCATCCTTAAGAGAAATCCCCGAACCCGTGGACCTGGCGCTGATCGGAATTCCCCGGCAGAGGGTCCTCGAAGCGATGAAAGACGGCGCGGAAAAGAAAATCCCCTTTGTCATTCTCTTCAGCGCGGGGTATGCCGAGATGGGGGAGGAGGGGAGAAAGGAGCAGGAAGGACTGCGCCGGTTCGTCCGGGGCGCGGGAATCCGGGTCGTGGGCCCCAACTGCATCGGGATCGTCAACACCCACGATCACGTGGCGACCTCCTTCACCAGCGGGCTGGAGATCGATTCTCTCATTCCCGGGGCCGTCGGGCTCATTACCCAGAGCGGCGGGGTGGGGAACTGCGTCCTCACCCGGACCTACGACCGGGACATCGGGCTCAGTCATTTCATCTCCTCGGGAAACGAGCTGGACCTCGAGATATCAGATTTTGTGGAATATTTTTTGGACGATGAGAGAACGAAGTCCATCGCCCTCCTCCTGGAAGACCTGAAGGATCCCCTGAAGTTCAGGCAGGCGGCGGACGATGCGCTGAAGGCCGGGAAGCCGATCGTGGCTTTAAAAGTGGGGCGATCGGAGAAAGGACGGCAGGCGGCCGCTTCCCATACCGGGGCCATGTCCGGGGCAGATAGCCTTTATGCGGGCCTCTTCCGCCAGGAAGGGATCAGCCGGGTCTTCGACGTGGATGAGCTGTTCGAAGTGGCCCATCTCTTTGCCTGTTATCGGCCGCCGGAAGGAAACCGCCTGGCCATCCTTACCACTTCAGGGGGGAGCGGAGCCCTGCTGGCCGACCTGGCCTCGGACCACGGGCTCTCCCTTCCGGCTCCGTCCGACCGGACCCGGAACCAACTTCGCGATGTAACTCCGGCGGTGGCTCCCCTTGCCAACCCCATGGACATTACCACCCAGTTCATGAACGACCCCGAGGTCATTGCCCGCTATCTCCGGACCTTCGCCGAGGATGAGAATTTCGACCTTCTTATCCTGAACTTCACCGTATCCACCTCCGACCGGACGCTGAAAGTAGCGGAGAAGATTGCCGCGATCCATCCGTCTCTCCCCAAGCCCTTGATTTTCTGCTGGCCTGTGGGCAACATGGCCCGGCCGGGCTTCACCTGCCTGGAGAAGGCCGGAATCCCTCTCTTCTTCCAACCTGCCCGCTGCCTTTCGGCCATCGGTCATTTCACCCGCTATGGAATCCTGCGAAAAAAAAGGATTAAAGTATAAGGGTCACAACCTCTGGAGAAAAAGAAGTTTCACCCGGGAAAAAAATTAACGGGTTGAAATCATTGGATGACAGATTTTGACCGATGGGGTAGATTTCTACCAGTAATCGAGGTTTGGATATACCTTTTCTCTGGGGAAAGATCGACGATGGGCGGACAGTGGCTAATACAAACGTAATAAATAAAGTGACATCACCCCCTCCCTAACCCTCTCCCCTTGGAGACTGTGTCATAATTCGTCATGCCCGCGGAGGCGGGCATCCAGTTAGTTGGAGACAACAACAATTTCAAGGACCTGGATTCCCGCTTTCGCGGGAATGACGGCGTTTTTCCCATTACGACACAGTCTCTTGCGGGGGAGGGAAGGGTGGGGGGTAAAATGAATTACTTCGCTTGTATTAGATGGCAGTTTTTTTGATTTGGATTCGCAATCAGGTTGGTCAACGGATTCGTCCTTTGCGCGTTTACTATAATGTACTTTCATTTTCGTTCTTGAGAAATTTGAAGGATGCGGTCCGACGTATTCTCCTCGACTGCTACCCGCGCGGCTGATATGCATAACTTAAGACGGGGTGGAAAATAAACCTGCTCGTTCTTTTCATCGTCTCCGCAGTGACCCTGGGTCTTGAAGTCCTTTTGACCAGGGTCTTTTCAGTCGTCCTCTTTGCCAGCCATTCCTTCCTGGCCATTTCTTTGGCGCTGCTCGGGACCGGATCCGGCGCGCTTCTGGTGTATTTTGCCAAACCTCTGAATCAGGAGGAACTCAGGCGTCGTCAAATTCTGCTCCTGGCATTCTTTTCCATTACGATCGTCGTTTCCCTCTGGGTACTTCTGCAGATTGAGTTCGTTCCGCAGAGAATCGAGGATCCAAACACGCGCATCGCCCAGGAAAATCTATCGTTCGTGCAGCGGGCGACGATGCTGCAGAGAAATCCGGAACTATTTAAGTCCTGGAAGCTGTACGGCGCAATCCCGGTTGCTTTTTTCCCCTTTCTCCTGGCCGGTTATCTCCAGGCAGTCATTTTCCGCAGCGCCCCTGCGAAGTTTGGGATGATGTATGGAATGGACCTGATGGGGGCCACCTTTGGATCCATCAGTATACCCCTGCTTTTATATCCTTTTGGCTTAAGGGGCACGATCTTCGCAATGGCGGCCCTTGCGGTTGTACCCATCCTCT
The DNA here is from genome assembly GCA_026388915.1 of Deltaproteobacteria bacterium. Taxonomy (GTDB): domain Bacteria; phylum Desulfobacterota; class SM23-61; order SM23-61; family SM23-61; genus SM23-61. The sequence continues at coordinate 10,117 of JAPLIW010000312.1, read as the reverse complement.
ATACTTTTACCACCCGGGAAAGAACGATTCGTATGGCCGCTGCCTGTTTTGCGCCATTGTTGATCATGGGTGTCCTTTGGGGCAGCGGATCCTTTCAGGTGAGGTATGCGGCTGGCTTTGCGGAAAGGGACCTGATCCGTGAACACTGGTCTCCCATGTCGAGAGTGGCACTGATGAATTACCGGGGTCAGCAGATGTACGTGATTGACAACAGTTCCCGGAGTTATTATGCGCCCAAGAACGAAGGCACCATTCGGCGTTATATCCGTTCTCTTTATACCATCCCCTTTCAGATCAAGCAGGGTGGAGACCTGCTGGTGATTGCCTCCGGGGGAGGCCAGGAATTAACCATGGGCAGCCATTTCGGCATGAAGCGCATCGACGCCGTGGAAATTGCCCGCCCGATGGTTACCGACATCGTCCGGAATAAAAAGGATGAACCCGGCAATCCGTATCTTCTCCCCAACGTGTATTCCCACATTGCGGATGGCCGTTCGGTCATCATGCGGAGCAAGTATAGCTATGACGTGATCGAGATGCTCGATGTCAACTTTGCAACGATGGCTGGCCAAATCTCGCTCGCCTGGTCTCCTAATTTCATTTCCACCCAGGAGGCCTTCTCCGAATACATGGAGCACCTGAAAGAGGATGGATTCCTCTGCTACACCCTTTTCTCCTACAGCAGGAATCCCCTCTCGGGTGAGAAGGGGCGGCGGCTGGTGAGCCTCGTGGCGGGCATGAAGATGGCCGGGATCCTGCAACCCGAAGATCGGCTGGTTATCCTCTCCCGGCCCTTGCCTTACGGATACCAGACGATGTTTATGGCCAAGAAGACTCCGTATACGAAGGAAGAACTGATCCACATCCGTAGGATCGCGGCTTCCCGCAATGCCAAGGTCGAGATCTTTTATCCGGACATGGAAAAGATCCTCGGAGAGGATAGAATCCTGCCGCCGGAAGAGGAAAAGGCCCAGCAGATAAAAACTTACCTGCAGGCGGTGACAGACATTTGCCGAGACACGAAACCGATCCGGGGGCTGATGGCGAGCTTATGGCTGCCGAACCAACGGAACATTCCTCTAAACGACGACCGCCCCTATCTTGTCGGTTCGGGGTTAATTTCAAAAGCAAGCCGCTATGAGTCGCTGATCGGCGACCTCTATAGACCCCTGCTGGCGGTGATGGGGATCCTGGCGTTCGTCTTTGTGATCCTCCCCTTTGTCGTACGTCGCCCGGCAGGGGGGGAGAAGGTGAAGATTGACCCGAGGCTTTTATTGATCCTGGCGATGACCGGCATCGGGTTTATGTTCATCGAAATGGCAGGCATCTACAAATACCAACTCTACCTTCACCATCCGACCCTGGCCATGATTGTCGTGTTATCCAGCATGATCTTCGGGGCCGGTTTGGGAAGTCTGCACTCCGGAACAATTCCCGAGTCGAGGAAAGAAAGCCGCATAGCTCTGTACTCGGGCGGAGTAGTTCTCGGGAGCATCGCCCTTTTTCTCATCGTTCCATTAGGGGGCCACCGGGTTCTTTTATGGCTGCCGATGGCCGCTTTGCTGCCATCGGTGTTCGTGGCTTTCGCCGCCCTCGGCTTTCTCCTCGGCCATGTCGTCCCCCTTTCCATTGACCGTTATGGTCACCAACAGTCCAATCTGCTGGCCTGGTGTTGGGCGATTACGGTCACGGGCTCGGTGTTCGGGACAGTTCTTGCCTCTCTCCTGGCCCGCGACTTCGGCATGTCTTTAGTCGCTGTCCTGGGAATCCTATCCTATCTTTGCGTTGCGGCGGTCTGCGCAATCGGGTTAGCCATCGTCCCACGGGTTTCGGGAGGTGCAGGGGGGACGGCTGTGGTAGAACAAGTAGAATCTAAGCCAGGCTAATAAAAAACTTAACCCCAGAGGTCGCAGACCACGCAGAGACTTTTATAATTTCCTCAGCCACAAGAAACATGGATAGGAATTCTCGGCAGGACATGAGGGAATAGCCAAACGGATATTAGGAGTCCTGAAAAGGAGATGATGTTCATGAAAGAAGACCGAGCAAGTGCAACGGCGCAACGCGTTGCGGTGCTACGCGCGGCGCATCAACTTCTGGATGATCCGAAAGTTTTCGATGACCCTGTCGCCCTTCGCATCATTGGCAGGGAAAATGCTTTGGCATTGCAAACCGATCCACATCAATTTGAGGCCACAGGGCTGTCGCCTTACGTGCGGGCTTTCGCAGCCGCACGCAGCCGATACGCCGAGGAGAAACTCGCCCTCGGCGTTCGACGCGGCGTACGCCAATATGTCATTTTAGGCGCAGGGCTTGATACGTTCGCCTACCGAAACCCCTATCCTGAAGGTGTACTTCATGTCTTCGAAGTCGACTACCCTGCGACACAGACCTGGAAACGAGAGCGCCTGGACGAAATCGGCATCACACTCCCAGGTGATCTTACCTTCGCACCCGTTGATTTTGAAACGCAGACACTCGTGGAGGGGCTACGATCTGTAGGCTACGATCCGGGCAAAGGCACTTTCTTTTCATGGCTCGGGGTGACGGAATACCTGATGACCGAGGCGGTGATGGCGACCTTGCATTTCATCGCGTCAGCGGCGGCGGGAAGCGGGGCCGTCTTCGACTATATGATCTCCCCATCATTGTTGAACCCTGCCCAGCGGTCGCGTTTCGATGCGCTGGCGCGACGGGTGGCGTCGGCCGGGGAGCCGTGGCAAGCTTTCTTCGACCCCGAGTTGCTGACGAGAGATCTGCGAGCCATGGGCTTCGGATATGTCGAGGACAATAGGCCGGAAGAGATCAATGCAAAGTACTTCAAGAACCGCAAAGACGGACTCCGAGTCGGAAGCTTATCGCATCTGATGAACGCCCAGGTCTGAGATGGCGGGGGTCATCTTGCGCCCAGCTTGATTCGTAAGAAACTAGGCGGACGTCACTTTCTCCTTGCCGATTTCGAAGGCCCGCCGGTTGACTTCCAGGAGCTTTTCGGGGAAGAAATCGCGGATGACGCTTTTGAACTCGGGCATCCCCACGGGCAGGAGGTTGAGTCCGCTGACCGCCCCGATCATGATGATGTTGCTGAGAATGGGATTGCCCAGTTTGGTGGCTTCTTCGGTGGCATCCAGCATCCACACATGGGGGGTGAGGTCCTTGAGCGCCGCTTCAATCTTTTCCAGGGACGGGTATTCGGAATCCCCGGCGATGACCCCCACGGGGTGGATGGCTCTCGTGTTCACCAGCACTTTGACTCCGGAATTGCCGTAGGACCGCATGACCCGCACGGCCTCGATGGGTTCCAGGGCGATGAGAATATCGGCCCTTCCTTTGGGGATTTGAGGGCTCCACGCGGAGGTCTCCGACACCCGGAGGTGGCTCATGACCGACCCGCCCCGTTGGCTCATCCCGAAGGTTTCACCGATCGTCACCTTATACCCTTTTAAAGACAACATGTTGGCCAGGACGCGAGAGGCCATGACGTTTCCCTGGCCCCCCACTCCGGCCATGATGATATTCAAGGGGTCTTTCGGAATGTTCTTCATTGGAGAACCGCCTCCTCTCTCACGATGGCCCCGCTCGGACAGATCGCCGCGCAGAACCCGCACCCCGCGCAGAGGATTTCGTCGATCCGGGCTTTCTTCTTCTCCTTGTCCCACACCAGGCCCGGGCAGCGGAAAATCCGGGTGCACAGGCGGTTACAGCTGCACTCCTCCCCGATGCACCGGGAGGAATCGACGCGCATCTGGTATTGCTTTTTCCCCTTTTTCTCCGGGCTCAAGGCACAGCTCTGGCGGAGGATGAAGACCTTCACCCCCTCTTCTTCCATCAGACGGTTGATGGTCTCCCGGGTTTCCTTCTGGTCAAAGGGATCGCCGATTTCCACTTTGGCCCCCATGGATTCGCAGATCCGGGCGATGTCCAGGGCGGGGGCTTCCTTCCCCATGGCGTCGATATTCAATCCCGGGTGGGGCTGGAAGCCGGTCATGGCCGTACCGCTGTTGTCTAAAACGACCAGCATCGCCTTGGACCGATGGTGAATGGCATTCGCCAGGGCGGGCATGATGGCGTGGAAGAAAGTAGAATCGCCGCACACCGCCAGGGCCGGCTGATCCATTCCGAAGGCCTCCAGCTTGCCGAACCCGCTGGCCAGGCCCAGCCCGGAGCCCATGGCATGGGCGATCTTGATCACATTGAAGCCGCAGGGGAAAAAACCCATGCCGTAGCATCCGATATCCCCGCAGACAAATCCCTGGCGGTTGTCCATCTGCAAGGCCGCATGGATGCTCCAGAAGGAGGCCCGGTGGGGGCACCCCGGGCAGAACGTCAGTTCCCGGTTGGGAGCCAGGGAGGCGGTGGCCGACTGGACCTTTTTCTCGAATTCGGGAGTCATGTTCTGGTAGGGGATGTTCAGGATTTTGGATAGGGCCGAGATGACCACGTCCGGATTGAGCTCCCCGGTCATGGGAATCGTACCGTCGTTTTTCCCGTAAAAAGTCTTGACCCCGATGTCCTTGGCCTCTTCGGCGGCGAGGATTTTGACGCTTTCCTCGAGGAAGGGGATGACCTCCTCCACGATCAGGATTTTATCGGTTGTGGACAGGTGCCTCTTGATCAACTTCGGCGGCAGGGGCCAGGTGGTGCCCAGTTTCAGTACCCCCACCCGATCCCGGGCCCCCAGGAGGTGGAGGGCCTCCCGGGTATAGAGGATACAGGCGCTGCTGGTGATGATGAGCAGCTCGGGATTTTTCGGCCCCTCATACGTATTGAACGGGCTGGCTTCGAAAATCTCCCTGGCCTTCTTGATTTTTTCGTGCTGAACCCGGTGCCGGAAGTCCACGGGGAAGTTGATCACCGGGCCGGTCTGGATATCCGTGAAGGGCCCGTCGAACCTAAAGGAGGCCCTGGCCTTTTTCTGGGGCAGGTCTCCATAGACCACGTTCCCGCTGGCGTGGGACATGCGGGTGACGCTGCGCAGCATCACCACGGTCTTCAGCTCTTCGGAGAGTTCGAAGGCCCATTTGGTCATGTCCTTGGCTTCCTGAAAATTTCCGGGTTCCAGCAGGGGAATTTCCACCAACCGGGCGAAATGCCTGGACTCCCCCTCGTTGATGCTGGAGAGTGCCCCGGGATCGTCGCAGGAGACGAGGACGAGGCCTCCCCGCACCCCTGTGCCGGCCAGGTGGAGAAGGAAATCGGAGGCCACATTCACTCCGTTTTGCTTCATGGGGCAGATGGCGCGGAGGCCGGCAAAGGAAGCGGCCGCGGCCACCTCCAGGGAGATTTTTTCGTTGGTGGACCATTCCACGTACAGGTTTCTCTCCCCTGCGACCCGAGACAGGTTTTCCACGATTTCGGAAGACGGAGTGCCCGGATAACCCGCGGCCACATTGATCCCTGCCTCCAGGGCCCCCCGGACGATGGCTTCGTTGCCCATGAGCACGGCGGGAAATCCCTCTTTGTTTTCGATCAACCTCGACATGTTTCCCTCCATTTCCTGGGGCGCCTACAAACCGGCGGCCATGGCCCCCAGAACCGGGTCTTCCGGGTCCAGATAGAACAGGTTCTTAGGGTCGCGGCTTCTGAGTTTCAGATTTTTCACCGCCGTTCTTTTTTTGCCCAGGGAAGCGGTCTTCAGTCTGGGCAGATTCCCTTCGGGCACCTCCCGAAACTCCAGAAGCCCCCTGTCCTTCGCCAGGTTCAGAAGCTTCTGTCCAAGCGGGGTCCGAACGATGACCTGATTCCAGCCTTTGGCTTCCTCCCAACCTTCGGGCAAGCGGGCCGATCCCACGGAAAGATCGCTGAACTCGGCGGTCAAATCGGGGCAGTACCAGCAGGCCCCCCGGACGGAGGAGATCACCTCGTCCAGGGAAATGTCGATGGTCCCCTTTTTCGTGTAAAGCTGCAGAAGGTGATACTTGCTCGGGGGGATATCCATGCCCTCGATTTCCGAGAGGTCGATTCTCTTCCGAAGCACCTCCACCAGGCTCCGCCAGGACAACGCCCATCCGCAGAAGATACCGATGATCAGCTTCAGTTGATCGACCCGGTCCGCGTAGGTCTTGAGGGGCTTCATGCGCATCTTGGCCAGGGCCAGGGCCTGGCAGGGGGTGGCTACGATCCCGATTTTTTTCCCCCCCTCTTTGGCGATCCGGTTGAATTCGGCCACGTTGGGAGAAACCACGAATTTGCTCCGGCCCCGCTTTCCAACCGACGCGGGGTCTTGCACCGATGTTTCCAGGGGGAGGAGATCGCGGCCTTCGTCCGCCAGGATGGCTGTGTCAATGATCCCTTCCCGAAGGGCCAGGGTGATGAGGGTGGTTACGGTCCCGCCGTGCTGCGCTCCTGCCCGAACCTGCCGATCAGCCGCCCGGGTGAGGTAAAAACCTTTCACCGCCCCGAGTTCAGGGGTCAGATCTTTCGGGTCAAAGAGGCGCTTCTTGAGGGCCTCCAGGTCCGTTGGAGTTCGGGGACAGAAGGCGTAGCACCCCCCTTCCTTGAGGTCGCAGGGATGAAGCATGACGATCTGGTCCCGGTAGGAAGCCTGGTAGGGGCACAGGTTGACGCAGGCCCCGCAACCCGTGCAGAAATGGGCATCGCGAACCTCTTGGTTGAGCTCCTTTTGCCCCAGTATTTTCCTTTCCATTGCACTTTCCTCCGTCTGGGTTAAGAATATCACTTTAAAGGGGATCCAAAAGGGGGACCCCTTTTCTTGGCAAACAGTTTATTATACAGCAAACTTTCAGGATCTGCTCCAAAAAATGTCTTGCCGCCGGGGAGAAGGGGGGGGGCGGTGGAAAAGGCAATTTCTTGATGCCCGGCCGATCCCGCTATATTCCACGTTCCCTATTGCATTTTATCCCGCATTTCGATATACAAAAAGGCAACAAGGTGACTCGACGGAAACGCTCACCGGGGAACATACTAAGGAGTCCATTATAGTCTAAACATTAATTGGAAGACGTTGCCTTTTGAAAACCTCGAACTGGACTCCGGCTTTCGCCGGAGTGACGAACATTAGAAAGGCATGGTTCTTGGTTGTCATTCCGGCGAAAGCCGGAATCCAGGATGATGAAAAGACGGAATTCCTGTCCAGATAATTATGGCCTCATTAGTAAAGGTACCAAGGCCCCAAACCCGGGGAAACAAATTCTACGCCGGATGGGACCTTACCGGCCTTGGAACAACCATGCTAGCCTCCTCGAAAATGGGTAGCAAAAAACATAACGGTGCAGGGGGGGCGGTGTTGATTTCTGTATGGTTTAAACCTGAATTTGGCGGTGAGATACAGGATTTCAAACGGTAATTATCAAACTACTCCTTGACATATTTTCTCCTTCTGTTAATATCCTCTCAATATTTTCGGGGCCAAAGGATGAAAGAACCTCTTTTAATATTCCTTGCTTTCCTATTCTTTCTGCCAACATTTTCATTTGCCAAAGAGCTTCCCAAGGTTGCTGTTTGGGATTTGATGTCGGGAGATATAAAGGAGGCTTATGCCCAGGATTTGACCCTAATATTGGCCAGTGAGGTTTCGAAGCTGGGCAAGTACGAGGTCTATAGTCAGGCAAACGTTCGGACGTTGGCAGGGTGGACTGAAGAGAGAATGAAACTGGGTTGCACCAACACCCAATGCCTAACGGCCCTTGGGCAAATGGACATTGCTAAACTCATATCAGGCCGGATAGGGAAGATTGGAAACAGGTATTCTGTGTCCCTGAATCTTTTTGATACGGAGAAGGCAAGATCGGAGAGGATGATTTCCGAATTCTGCCGATCGGAAGATGAACTGATTGAATTAGTACAGGTAGCAGCTAGGAAATTGTTAGGAGTTGAGGTCGCCCCATCTGCAATCCCGCAGAAAGAAGGGGCTAAGACTCCAGACCCCCCCGGCAGTGCGCGCGAACCCAGAAGGGTTGAATTCTCAAAGATTCCCTTAAAAAATGCCTTGGTCATGGGCGACAGCAATTCCCCATTGAAGATCGCCGTTTTCACCGATCCGGAATGCCTCCCCTACTGTGCCAGCCTTCATCAGGAGATGAAGAAAGTCCTCCAGGTAAGAAAAGATGTCACTTTTTACATCCTCCTGTATCCTTTACCGAGCCACAAGGATGCGTATTGGAAATCGAGGAGCATTCTTTGCAATCGATCCGTGAAAATGCTGGAGGATGCTTTCGCCGGCAAGCAAATCGCGAAAATCGAGTGTGGCACCAAAGAGATAGACGAAAACCTGGAATTGGCGAGAGACCTTGGATTGGAGGGAACACCGGCGATTGTGTTCCCCGATGGAAGAGTATATCTCGGCTCACAAAGTGCCAGACAGCTTATCGGACTCATAAATAAATAAGTGGTGTCGTTCTCTGCTGGGAATTTATTAATAAGTAAAAAAACTGGAATCTCCCTTACCTCTATACCGATACCCCCTATCAAATGTTAAAGTACCCTAGAAATAGGGAGAGAAAATGAAAAAAGCCTTTTCTTTTTGTCTCTTCCTTTTGATCTTTATCGCTGCCCATTCCATCTCCTTCGGTAAAGAACTTCCCAAATTAGCCGTATGGGATTTAGAGGGGAGAGAGGTCAAGGCGACCTATGCGCGGGAGCTTACTTCGATCATGGTAAGCGAAATATCGAAACTTGAAATATATGAAGTCTATAGCCAAGAAAATATTCGGACCTTGGCTGGGTGGACGGCAGAAAAGATGAAACTTGGCTGTACGGACACCAAATGTCTTCTCGCCCTGGGCCAGATTGATATCGCTAAGCTAATATCTGGAAGTGTGGGAAAGGTTGGGAATACCTATTCCATATCCTTAAATCTCTTTGATACCCAGGATTCTAAAGCGGAAAAGGCGATTTCGGAATTCTGTCGAACCGAAGATGAGTTAATCCAATTGATTCAGCAAGCAGTAAGGAAGTTGCTAAAAGCCCCAATCGAGCCACCTCCTATTCAGGAAAAGCGGAAGTCTGAGGAGACGAAGGGCAAGGTAGAGGAAGAACGCAAGAAGATAGAGGCGAAGAGTGAAAAGATGGAAGGCTTGGGTAAGTTGCGATCGCCAAAATTATATCAATTAACTGGCCCAATCTTGGAAAGTGGCAATAGCGAAATCGTCATTCAAAGAGGAAATGAAAAATGGAGAATGCATGTTGATGAAAATACAGCCAAAAATAGAACCTATGGGATAGGAGATAGAGTTACTGTTCTTTATACCATGACAGTTTTGGAAATCCTGCATAATGAGGCGATAGAAATTACGTATTCTCGGGGATTCCCGGATTTAAAAAAATATAGGGTAACCGGTCCCATATTGGATATATATGAAAATATTATATCAATTCAGAAAGGAAACGAAAAATGGGAACTAGATTGTGAAACTCTCACCAAAATTACCGATGTCATAAAGCGAGGTGTGAAAGTGACAATGGTATATCAATTGATCGCCCGAGAGATTGAGGTAAAGGCGAACGCTTTCACTCGATAATCTTTACCCCTCGATCTATGCAATCCCTGAACTGTAAAACTCAAAATTTGGCTTTACGGGCACTGTCAAATTAAGGCAAGGCTCCTTCCTGTAATGCTGTTTTTGGGATTTTTCTTCGGAATGCAACATATTAAACCGAAATCAGCAGTTCGGCCTGAATCAGGGAGATAATTTTCCTCTTGACTGTCTATACGCAGAAGAGTATTTAGAATCTGACGTTTCTCTCCATAGCTCAGTAAACCCATCACCCTAACCTTTAACCTTCTGGGGCGCAAAATGAGAAGGTGGGGTTTCCAGAAGATGCCAATATGAAGGCTCCAGGGGAGTTTTTCCTCTTCTCCTGGAGGCTTCTTTATTTGGGCGGTGTGCAACATCACCTACAGACCGTATAAACCCGATACCCATACACGCCGGTAATAGGTATGCCCTTGAAATTAAAAGGTTTCATTGCTCAAAACTCAAAATGGCCAATTGTCTTATACAGAAAGAAACAGTCTGCCTTTGCTGATTTATACAGACTGTCCAATCCCTGTTGGACGGCTCAGATTATGAGATAGAACTTGTAGCCGAATGGCCGGGTCGATGGTGAGGATAATGGCTTGGTTTCGATAAATGAATTGCATCAAAATTTGTGTGTC
>JAPLIW010000816.1 GCA_026388915.1 Deltaproteobacteria bacterium | reverse complement strand
TAGATTGTTGGACCCGACAGGGTTGTTGCTGCTGTCGTAGAGCTGGATCTCCGGGTTGTTCCAAACCGGATTTCCCCCGGGATGCAGATGCCAGGTCGTACTGTCCCACTGGCTATAGGTATAGAGATCGATGGGGTTGGCCGAGCGCACCTGGAAGACATCGACCGCATAACGCCCGGAGTTACTCCCCCGAGCCATGATATTGACCGGCCCTAAGGCATAAGGCAACGGGACATTGATGTCCACGTCTTCCACGCCCGATTGGCCGAAGTTGCCGCTCGACGCGGGCTTGTTTAAGATAGGCTGCCCCCCGAATTGGATATCCACGTTTTCGCTCCCCGAGAAATTCTGCCCTCCCACATGAACCACTTGATTTTCTACGCCATCGCCGGGCTCCAGGCGATTCAAATTGGCGCCACCCGAGCTTACTTCTATTTTCCCGGTGTAGGGTCGGTAGTTGCGAGCGGTGACGGTAATATCCAAATTTCCCGAAGCCGGGGCGTTCAGGGTAAAGCGGGCCAGGCCTGCGGGGTTGGTTTGCCCGCGGCTAACGATGGCGTTGCTTTGGGTAAGTACAACCCCAGCATCGGGCAACGGATCTCCGCTGGCATCGTTGGTTACCTTAACCACAAAATCTTGTTCTCCCGTAGACCCAATTCCTTTGGGATGATCTAATTTTAAACGAGCAGGCTCCGCGGTCCAAAGGGCCATCTCGGGGTCCCCGAAGAGGGTATACATTTCAAAGCTCGATTGCCGGTAAAAATCATGGTTGTAATAATTGGCCATGTACATCTTGCTGAAGGTGGTGATCTGACCCATACTGATCAGGGGACCCGTTTGAATGCTGGGAAGTTGTCCGGGACCGAAGGGAGGGTTGGGGTTGAAGTCAGGCCAGATGGCTTTATACAGACCTAACATCATAAAGTCATTATTATCCCAACTGATCCTCGTCGACCCAAATATGGCCACGGCCCCCGCGTTGCTCAGTCTGAGAAAATGCTCGCAAAAGCTCTCGTCCCCGGCCCCCGTCCCCTGAACTCCTGGCGCAGGGTCTATATCGGCAGCGTCTGTTTCGTTGTCGAACCAGCAAGTCATGCAGGCCATGGAGAAGACGACTGGGGTCAAAGCGCCATTGGTCAACGCATTAATATCGTTAGTACCAAAGCCCGGGCGGCTCCAGCTGGTCCGATTTCCATGGCCATCGTAAGTCACCAGGAAATTCCCGTTGTTGATAGCCGTTCGGATATCGGCCGTTCCACCGTTCCATGGGAAACCGGGGATCCCGGCTGCGGGATTCCCCCCCAGGGTTAGGTCTACAGGAATCGCTGACCCATTCTCATATCTTTGCGGGCCCTGGGCAAAGGCACCGCTCTGATCATATATGCGATTGACCGTGTAACCGTTGTTCTGGAGATAGGCACGAATCTCTTCGGCAAATTCAACAACCCGGAAACTGCAATCCTCCTGGCCATCCTGGGGGCAGGGGTCATTAGGCCTGTCGGTATCATCCTCAAACAGGGCTACCATAGAGGTATTCGTGTAATAATTGGCATTGCCTGGGGGATTCTGCTCATAGGCCAGGATCTTATCCACCACGTCCCCAGCCTGAGCCAGAGTATCCACGGAGAGGCGCCCGATGAACATATCCGGGAAGTAATCGCTGCCATCCACCGTCACGTAGTAGAGGTCGGTTCCGATGTTCGTGTTGTTATGCTCCGGATGGGCCGTTTGATAGTTGGTGGGGATAAATTCGGCATCTCCCACCAGAAGGACATAAGTGGGAACCGGATCCCAGTTTTGGTAGGAGTCCAGGATATAGTTCCGGATGTCGTTGGCCGTACTCCCCCCCGGGATGTTGGCTACATCCACCACTCTAGTCTTGAGACCCTTGCGCCGCTTCCAATCCTGGAGCCGGACGATAGGATTGTTCGGGTCATTCGGGTTGTAAAAGTTCCCGTGGGTAATGATTAAATAATCGCATCCGTCTTTTTTCGTCTCCCGTGGTTGGCCCTGGCCCAAGCGAAGGGGATCCTTGTAATTCAGGACCAGTGCTTTCAAGAGCTGCTCAAAGGCCGGAGATTCGATCCGGCTATCCACCCGCCTGATCTGCGCGGGACGATCGTAGTCCAGCCGCACCTCGACCTGGGAAAAAGCTTTTATCTCCCGGGTAACCGGGTTGAATTGAATCGGGTTTACTTTTAACAGCACGACTCGATGTCCCCGGATCACCCCGATGTCTTCGGCCTTTATCGCGGCCAGCTCTTGCGGGTAGTAGGCGTCCATCGAATAAGTCGCCTTGTCCAGGGCAAATTTCCTCTCCATGCCCCTGGGTTGACGGATCTCCCTCTCCTGGGCCGGAAATACGTTGTAGCATCGCAAGGAAATCGATCTGGATTTCACAATCTCAATCTTGAAATTCACTCCCCAGGGTACTTCGATGATCTGCCCGACGATAGGAAGGTCCGGCTTGCCCAGGTCCAGGAGGGTGGAATGCCCCGGGATGGATAGTCGATGGTGGAGCATACCCTGGATCTGAACTTCATGGACAAACATTCCAGGAAGGTCAAAATTCACGGTGGTCCCCATGGTCGTCTCGTCCTTCATGTAGGAGATCGGTCCCCCGGGTTTGGACACGCGATCGAAGGGAATCCATCCCACTGGAGGCCGATCGCAGATGTGGTTCACCACCGCATTGGTTTCCACCTCTGCCCTTCTCTGAATTTTGATGAAGGCCTTGTGGACCAGGGATACCCGTCCTAATCCTCTCACCCCTTCACCGATGACTCCTTCAAATTCGACAAAGCCGCCCTGTTGGGGGGGAACTTGCCGAATCCCCCAAACGATGTTTTGGGTCCCTTCCTCATACCGGCCCCGGTTGAATAGCTTAATCTGGATGAGGCCAGCCTCTGGCTTTACTAGAATTCCAAGGTCAGCCTTCTGCCGAGTGTTATTCATATAATAGATCTTGTACCTGACGGTATCCCCGATATATCGGGTATCCTGGAGGAGCTCTCCAAGGTTAGAAACGATGACCATCCTGTTCTTCGATTCGGCTCTTTTTTCGATGACCGGCTGGGCAAGGGCCATGGGAGAATCGAAGTGGATAAGCAGAATGAATGTTCCGCTTATAAAAATGGCTACAAAAATCAAAAAGGAAATGATCGTCTTTCTTGCTTTCATGGTTCCTCCCTTTGATTCTGGAACGTTAAAATGGGGGAGAGATTCGAAAAGAAAATACCCTGAGATCCAGCTTTTCTTCGGCCCTCCATGGCTTCAGGGATCACAATATTCCCTTCCTCCCAGACCTCAAAAGGAAGGGGTGCAGAACGAGACAGATGGTCAGAAGGCTCGAATACCGGAAGGTTAGCTCTCTTTTCCTAATTCTTTCGATGCCTTTGAGTTCAACTGGATAAACTGGAAATCAGATGCGGCTATATTTAGATTTGAAATTTAAAAGCCTCCAGCAGGGTATTCACACCTGCTTGGAGGCTTCGTGTGGACATCTTCTGGAACCACCGCTTCATCATCGTCAACCCCAGAAGATTAAAGGTTCGGATGGGCTGATTTGTCTGCGCATAATAATGGCCAACAGCAAAAAAATTGGTCGTTACAAGGAGCGAGGCGACGTAGCCATCTCACGAGATTCGTTCCGCTAAATCGGGACTTGCAATGACTTTTTGTTATATGTCAATTTATTTAAGCCGTTCACTATTGATGCCATGATATCAAATCGGAAAATGCCGTCAAGCGCAATTTAGGCATAATTTTTCATTAACTTACCTCTATACGTCTCATCAACCGCTCCCATTCATGGTTCACGTGTTCCTGGATGCGCTCCAAATCCCCTTCCCTCAGGAAAGAGAAGCGGCCCTGGAGTTCAAGGTACTCATTCACCGGAACTCCATCGGGCTCCATGCTGAGGATGTAACGGTCTCCTTCCTCCACCTCATAGAGGGGAAACATCTTGCTTTGAACCGCGAGGCGGGCGAGGCGGATGGTGTTCTGGGAAGAAAATCTCCATCCCACGGGGCACGGAGAGAGGGCATAAAGGAATTTAAATCCCCGGGTATCCCTGGCTTTCTGGAGTTTGCGGATAAAGTCCTCGGGATAAGCGATCGAGGCGGTCGCGGCGTAGGGAACCCGGTGGGCGGCCATGATTTCCACGATGTCTTTCTTGGGCTGGCTCTTCAAACTGGCCGGGGGGGTGGTGGTCGTCCAGGCGCCCCAGGGGGTAGCGGAAGACCTCTGAATTCCCGTATTCATGTAGGCTTCGTTGTCGTAACAGAGGTAGATGAAGTCATCGTTCCGCTCGGCCGCCCCGGAAAGGGCCTGAATGCCGATGTCGAAAGTTCCCCCATCCCCGGCAATGGCCACGACTGTAGTTTGGGTACGTCCCTTCATATCCAGGGCGGCCTTGATGCCCGAGGCCGCGGCGGCGGCCGAGGCAAAGGGAGTCGAGTAGGTGGCAATTTGGGTAGGGGAGAAAGGATAGGTTAAGACAATCGTGCCGAGACAGCTTGCGGTGAGAACCGAGATCGTATCCTGGCCCAGGGTGTGGTAGATATGGCGCATGACCACGGGCATGGCGCAACCGGGGCAGGCCCCGTGGCCGGAGATCAGATATTCTTCCACTAAGTCTTTGGCCTTCATTCCCGCACCCCCTCTTCTGGTTTGGATAGAATGATATAGCAGAAAAAGGGGGAAATCAAGGGGAGCAAGAAACTTGCCCCCCTTCACTTTTCGGCATTTATGCCTAATCCCTATTGAATTTCAGGCGTTGCCGGGCCCGAAAGCAAGAGTGTTACGCGCAAAAATCATGAGGCACGCCTCATTTATTGGACCGGGCGGGCAATTTAAATGCGGAATGCCGATTGCGGAATGCGGATTGAAAAAGAAAACCAAAAAAATCCGAAATCCGCAATCCGAAATCCGAAATAACTGAGCCGATGCTTTTTCCGCGTAACACCCTTGCTTCCGGGCCACAAGTTTGCTTTTTCGCAAAAAAAAACCGCAAAAGTGAAGGGGGGCAAGAGGCAGGAAATTAGAGCCTTTCGCCATACTTTTTGAAGTGCTCTTCCTTCGCGCTGGAAACCCAGTTCTCCCGGCGGATGCGGCCCCGGAAATGTTCAAGTTGCTCATCCACCCGCTCGATATCCTCATCCTTCCACAAGGCCACTTCGCGGAAGGTGTGAATGCCAAGTTTATGCAGCATCCGCGCGAGCACAGGCCCTACGCCATAGATCTTCTTAAGATCATCTTTCCGCGCCAGCCTGGGAGCTACGGCCTGGCGGGCTTGCTCCAGTTCTTCGGCCCGTTGTTTCAACAGTGCTTCAAGCTCGGCGATCCGTGCCTGCAAGATGCCGATTTCGTCATTCTTCTCCCGCAGGGCTGAGGTGTGGCGGTCGTCCCATTCGCGCAGTTGATGGTCCCGCTCTCCCAGCAGCCCCCTCAGCGTCTCGATCTCTCCCAGCCTCGCCCTCAAGTTGGAGATTTCGTCCTCTTTCTCCCGGCGCAGGAGGTGAAGTCGCTCATCCGCCTCGCGCAACTTCTGCTCACGCTCCGCAAGCTGTCCGGCAAGAGGCTCAAGCTCGGACATGCGCCTCCTCAGGGAGGCGATTTCCTCCCCTTTTTCGGCAAGAGTTTTCTTAAGCCGGGCATCGAAGCCGGCCAGCTTCGCATCTCGTTCCTTTAGCAGGGCGGGCAGCGGCTCGAGCTCGCCCAGCTTCTTCTCCAGGCCGGAAATCACCCCGTCTCTTTCCTGCAGGAGTTTCCCGAATCGGCTTTCCGCTTCCCGGAGCCTGTTTTCCCGCTCGGCAACCTGCGCCGTCTGCGGTTCAAGTTCTCCTACGCGGGTCTGGAGTCGTGCCATCGCGGCGTCTTTCTCGCGCAGAGCTGCTGCCGCTTTTTGCTCCATCTCGCGCCATTTCCCCTCGTTCTCCTTTCCCTGGGCAGCCGAAGACTCCAGTTCACCCAGGCGTGCGTTGAGTTTCTTCAAGTTTTCCTCTTTCGCGGCGAGATCGCCTTGCAGAACGATAAGACGGTCCGCGTACCAGCGTTTCCGCAATAGCCAGCCGATGAGGAACCCGAGAAGGGCGGCGAGGAGCAGGCAAAACACCATTTGCGAAGCTATGTACCACATCGCTCATTCTCCTTTATGAACTTTGAATTCGATTCGACGGTTCTTCAACCGGCCCTGGGGGGTGCCGTTATCGGCAGCGGGTTTCTCCTGCCCGTATCCCACGGCCGTCAGGCGCTTTTCCCCGACCCCTCGGGACATCAAGTACTGTCGCACGGCCGTTGCCCGGCGGCGACTCAAATCGAGATTATAACTCGGGTCTCCGGTATTATCCGTGTGCCCCCCGATTTCGATTCTTGCCCGGGGAGCGCTTTGCAGAATGGGCACAAGCTTGTCGAGAAGCGCCACCCCACGGGGGCTGATCGCGGCGCTGCCCACATCGAATTCGATGGTTCGGCCGGCAATCCATTCATCGATGGATGCTTGAACTTTGGCTTCCCCGCCTTTCGGGGCGGCCACTTGGAGTTGATCTACGATCTGTAGCGCAGGACCGGCCCCGGCTTGCGCTTCTTTTATCAGGCTGGCTTTCCGTTCCTCCGTGGCCACTTCTCCCTTGAGGATGATCTCCTTGCCCTCCACTTTCAGATACGCGTTTTCCACCCCTTTGGCCATCAACGGAAGAAGGCCGAGAACTCCGGGAAGCCAGGTCGCACCGGCTGTTTCTTTGTTCACTTTCAAAATGTCCATGACCTCCCCGGACCCGTAGATTTCGCGCACCCGGCTGAGGATCTGATCCTTTTCCGCTTCACTGGCCACCGTTCCTTTCAGGGTGAACTTTCCGCCGATCCAGGAACCCTCCAGCAGCGGCGCTCCCGGGCCGCCTCCCGCGGGTGGCTGAAGGCCCCGATGAATGGATTCGGCATGGAAGAGAATGCACAGGACACAGAGCAGGATGAAGGCAAGAACGCCCGCGGTAAGGATTCCTTTCTTACTCATGGATATGCCCCCTTGGACAGCAGGATTTGGGGTGGCCCCCAAAGTGAAACCCGGAGTTGAGGATTTCTCTCCACCGGATCGGAATCGGCCAGAGACCTCCGATTGGCACCTGCCCAGACGATCCCCCCGAAAAAAATTAGATCGTGCCTCTATGGGATACCGAAAAAAGACGGGTTGGACGGCGAATCCGAATCAGAATTCCTAAGTTACTAAGGAGTCCATTATAGTCTAAACATTAATTGGA
>JAPLIW010000027.1 GCA_026388915.1 Deltaproteobacteria bacterium | reverse complement strand
ATCCCGGCTCAAACCGGAAATTCCGGCATAGCCGCCCATGACGATGAAGAGGGGGATCACGGTGTAAGGATAGTGGGAGGAAGACTCATAAACCGACCGCGCGATTAGGGGAAGGGCGGCGCCGATGCTGGCCAGGTAGCTGATCCCCACGAACCCCACGAACATGAGGGAAAAGGCGATGGGCATGCCGATGATCAGAAGGAAAAACAGCAGGCCGGAGCCCAGGATGCCCACGATTACCGGGTCCATTCGGAAGACCTCCGCAAGAGCTTGGAAACCGAATCCCCGACATCGATCAAGAGTTCCAGGCAGGTGAGGAAGGCGGCCGCAGCGACCAGGAGACGGAAAGGATACTGGGGCAGCCGGAGCATGTCGGATACGGTTTTTTCTTCCATCCCCACGATCAGCCCCTGCCAGGCGAGAATGGCGAAGATAAACAGACTCAGAAGCGTCGAGACGATATTCAGGATCATTTGACCGCGGAAAGGAAGCCGGGAGACGAAGAGCGAAACGCCGACATACCCCTTTACTTGTTGGGTGTAGGCGACCCCCAGAAGGATGAAAATGGCCAGCAGGTATTCCGACAATTCCACGGTTCCGGCAATGGGACGATTGAACAGGTTCCGTCCGATGACTTCGCCGGTGGTGAGCAGCATCATAGGAAGGAGAAATACCGCCCCCACCCCGGAAATGACCCGGTTCAACTTCTGGATGGCTTTTTTCACTCTTGCCAGGCCTCCCCTCTCCGCATGGTTCTTCGCCCCCACCCTTCCCCCAGATCCAAGAGGGCCCACCGGCTCCATCACCCTCCGGCACCCCCCCTTCTCTCGAAGGGGGGTTGCCTCTGACCTCCAACCTCTGGCCTCTAACCTCTTATCCTTTGCGCCATTCAGGCGGGAAGGCCACCACTTTCACCCCCCGTTTCTCGCATTCCTCGTTGTACATCCTCACCACCTCTCGCGCCGGAAGCTTCTTGCCCTCCAGCTCCGTCACCCATTTCCGGGTCACCTCCCGGAATCTCTCGTACCACCGCTCCGCTTCATTGGCCGGCAGGTTGTAGAGTTCGACCTTCTTGTCCGTGATCTCCTTTATCATCGCCTTGTATACTTCCCGGTTCAGTCCGCCCGTGGTGTGGAAGGGGTTGGTGCAGACTTCATCGAACACCGGCTTGAGGTCGGTGGGAACCTTTTTCCAGCTTTCCCCGTTCATGATCACCCCTTCGGAGACGCAGCCGAAGGTGGTGACCAACCCGAACTTGGCCACTTCGTGGAGCTTGAAGGAGATCACCAGGGGGGGGCAGGTGACGATTCCGTCCACCGTACCCGTCTCCATGGCCAGGTACACATCCCCCAGGGGCATGAAGATGGGCTCGGCTCCCAGGGCTTTGATGTACTGGGTCTGCTGGCCTCCGGGCGAGCGAATCTTCTTTCCCTTGATGTCCTCCAGACTCCGCACCGGCTTTTTGGTCCATAGAAAGGCCTGGATGCAGCCGTTCATCTCCACCATTTTGACCCCCGGAAACTCCTGATGGAGGACCCGTTTGTACATGGCATTTCCGATATCGGTGGCGACGTCCTTCCCGTCCACCCATGCCGCCAGGGAGAGGACGTCGGTCAAGGGGAACCTTCCGGGAGTCCAGGTGGCGGTAAAGTAGCCGAGGTCGGAAAGCCCCTTGGACACGATGTCGTAGTGTTCGGCGCCTTTGCCCAGGGCCCCTCCCGCGAACATGGTGTACCCCAGGCGGTCTTTGCTCCTCTTCTTGAGTTCCTCGAGCATGGGAACCCAGACCGTCTTGACCTCATACCCCACGGGTACATGCCAGGTGCTGAATCTCAGGTTGGCCTGGGCATGGGCGAAGTGATGGTGCCCGAAGCCGGTGCCCAACATGACTCCACCGACGAGCGAACCTTTCAAAAAATCCCTTCTGGAAAAACTACCGCCCATAGGAAACCTCCTTTCTTTTCCCTCCTTTTTTCTACAACGCCCCCCTTATACATCATGCCTTGCAAAAAATCAATGGCCGAAGGCCTCTGGCCCTCTCTCACGTTTGAGATGCCCTTTCTTGTGGCCCGGGGACAAGGCTGTGGTTTGAAGGCAGGATCGGCGGGTGGCGAAGATTCGATGAAAGATCGCCTTCCCCCCGCAGAGAGAGGGGGGGGAGGCAGGGCCGTCATGAATGAGG
>JAPLIW010000473.1 GCA_026388915.1 Deltaproteobacteria bacterium | reverse complement strand
GTAATCTCTATGGGGGAAGACGGAGTCCTTTACTCATTGGCCGACCGGAGAAGGCAATGAAGCAGGACATTGGCCCCTGCTTCGCAGTCTTCCCAACTGGTGTTTTCGACTTCCACGTGGCTGCGACCGCCCATGCTGGGGACAAATATCATCGCCGTGGGTGCGACCTGGTTTACGTATGCGGCGTCGTGTCCGGCTCCGCTCACCATGGAATGACCGGAGTAACCCAGTTGCCGGGCGGTCTTTTCAACTCTCTGCGCCAGGTTGGGGTCAAAAACCGTGTGGGGGATATCCCAGATGACCTCCATCCTGACCGGGCATCCCCGCCTCCGAGAAATCCCCGCAAACTCCTTCTCCAGCTCTTCCGCCGCTTTCTTCTTGAGACCGTCATCCCAGGAACGGATATCGACGGTAAAGCGCACCCGGTCCGGGATGATATTTCGTGAATTGGGGGAGTTGTGGATCTCCCCCACTGTAGTTACCATATCCCCGCCCATCTTCCCGGGAAGTTTGTTCAATTTCAGAACCATTTCCGCCGCCGCCACCAGGGCGTCGTTGCGGGCATCCATGGGGGTGGGGCCGGCCTGATTGGCTTTTCCCTCGACCCAGACGTCATACCAGATAATCCCCAGAATCCCCTTCGGGACTCCGATCCGCTTGCCGATTTTCTCCAGCACGGGTCCCTGTTCGATATGGTATTCGAAGTAGGCATGGACCGGCCAGTTCCGGGCAGGCGCCTGGCCTCGATACCCGATCCTTTCCAGTTCTTCTCCAAACTTTATTCCCTGCACGTCGGGCCGGCTGTAGGCCCAATCGCGGTCAAACTTGCCGGTCCAGACCCCGGAGCCGAGCATCGCCGGGGCAAAGCGCGTGCCCTCTTCGTCCGTCCAATTCACCATGGCCACAGTTCTCCGAGTCTCCATGCGGTTCTCCCGGAGGACCCGAAGAGCCTCCAGTGCCCCGGTGACCCCCAGGATTCCGTCAAATCGTCCCCCGAAAGGCTGGGTATCCAGGTGGGACCCGCTCAGGACCAAGGGTAAATCGTCTTTTCCCCCGCGTTTTTTTCCAAAGATGTTGCCCATTTCGTCGATGCTGATTTCCAGCTGAATCTCGCGCATCCATTGAACCAACAAATCCCTGGCCTTCTTATCTGCGTCGGTCAGGGACAACCGGTGCATTCCGCCGCCAGGGGTTCCTCCGATCTTGGCCAATTCTTCAATCGTAGATTTCAGGCGTTGACCGTTGATTCTGAGATCTTTGAAATTCATGAAAGCGCTCCTTTGGCCATCGAAAAGGGATTCGTGAATTGAACTCCAAGGGTAAATGCTGCCTGCATCCAGGGGATTTTTTAGCGACCCAGGGCCAAAAGCCCCCAATCAGACATTTAGCAGGATTCTACCCTTTCTTGTCAATCAAATTTCCTCTCTCCGCTCAAGGGAGGAAAACCATGGGATTCCTTGGGTAAACCCCACAAAATGCCGATAAGAATCTAATGAGGAGATCCCAGATTTGGGACCCTTTGCTGTTTTATCCGCCGTAGAAATGGTATAGAGTCAAAAATTGGAATTTTTGGCTAAATGGGGTAAAATGGAAAAAATAGGATCTACGGTGAGACCCCCTAACCCCGGGGCGGGATGGAGAGAGGTGAACTCCGGAACCCGGTCCCTGGATCTTCCCCAGGAGATCCCCCATGAAGGGTGATAAGAAGAAGCCAGATCAACTGCCGGTCGAGGTGCGCTTTCGCCTGACCGAGCTGGAGGAAGCTCTCTCCCGGATGAAAGCGAAAGAGGAAGAGCTCCTTCACCGCGATGAACGGTACCGGCGCCTGATGGAGATCAGCCGGATCATCGGGTCAACGCTCAACATTGATGAAGTCTATGAGCGCTTTGCCCGGGAGGTAAAAACTTTAATTCCCTTCGACCGGATTTCCGTCAACCTCATCAATCTCCAGGAATATAGTTTCACCCACGCCTATGTCTCCGGAGAGGATGTGCCCGAACGGCAGGCGGGAACCGTCGTTCCCCTGGCGGGGAGCGGAGCGGAAGAGGTCCTCGGCTCGAGGTCCACGCTATGGGTTCGAGAAGGAAACCGGGCGGAGGTGGCTGCCCGCTTTCCCGCCCTGGCCCCTGTCTTTGAGGCCGGGTTCCGTTCCAGCCTATTGATTCCCTTGATTTCCCAGAATCAGGTCATCGGGGTTCTCAACATCGGATCGAGACAGCCCGATGTCTACTCCTCTTCAGATATCAGCCTGGCCGAAGGAATCGCGGCTCAAGTGGCCGGGGCCATTGCCAATTCCCGGCTCTATGCCGGAGTGCGGCGGGCCGAAGAAGCCTTGAGGGTCTCCGAAGAAAAATACCGCACCCTGGTGGAGAACGCGGCCGAGGCGATTTTTATCCTTCAGGATGAAAAGATCAAGTTCGCCAATGGCCGGGCCATTGCTCTTTCCGGACTTACCGCCGAAGAGATCACCCGAACGCCTTTCGCTGAACTCATCCACCCCGACGATCGCGAGATCGCCCTGGAGCGACACGGACGGAGAATACAGGGGGAAATTATTCCCGGGCCCCAGGCCTACCGTTACCTGAACAAATCCGGAGAGATCCTTTGGGTCCAGATGAATTCGGTCCCCATTACCTGGGAGGGGCGGCCGGCGACGCTGCATTTCGCCCGGGATCTCACCCAGGAAAAAAAGCTGGAAGCCCAGTTCCAGATGGCCCAGAAAATGGAAGCCGTCGGAACCCTGGCCGGGGGCATTGCCCACGACTTCAACAATATCCTGATGGGGATCCAGGGTCATATCTCCCTGATGCTCTTTGACCTGGATTCCAGCCACCCCCACTATGAGAGCCTGAAGAAGATTGAAGAGCAGGTGAAGAGCGGGGCCAACCTGGCCAGGCAGCTCCTGGCGTTTGCCCGCCGGGGAAAGTATGAAGTCAAGGCCACCGAACTGAATCAAATCGTCCAGCGAAGCTCCAGCATGTTTGAACGCACCAAAAAGGAAATCAAGGTTTTCCGCAAATACCAGGAAAAGATCTGGCCGGTGGAGGTGGACCGGAATCAGATCGAGCAGGTCCTCCTGAACCTCTACGTGAATGCCTGGCAGGCCATGCAGGAAGGGGGAAACCTCTATCTGGAGACCCAAAACATCACTCTCGGGCCGGACTACATAAAACCCTTTGCCGTGCAGCCGGGAAGATACGTCCGCATATCGGTCCGGGATTCCGGGGTCGGGATGGACAAGAAGACCGCGGACCGAATCTTCGAACCCTTCTTTACCACCAAGGAGATGGGCCGGGGAACGGGCCTGGGCCTGGCTTCGGTTTACGGCATCGTCAAGAACCATGGGGGGTTCATCACGGTCTACAGCGAAGCGGGCCACGGGACCTCCTTCCATATTTATCTCCCCGCATCCGAGATGGAGATTGCGGAAGAGAAAAAGCTGCCCGGAGAAATCCTGGGCGGGAAAGAAACGGTTCTTCTGGTCGATGACGAGGAGACCATTGTCGAAGTGATCGAAAAGGCGCTCATCCTGACCGGGTTTAAAGTGCTCGTGGCCCGCGGGGGCGAAGAGGCGGTCGAGGTCTTCAAGAAGAACCGGGAACGGATCGATATCGTGATCCTGGACATGATCATGCCGGGGATGGGAGGGGGAAAGGTCTTCGATTCGCTGCGGGCCATTCAACCCGGAGTGAAGGTCGTTCTCTCCTCCGGCTACAGCATCGATGGAGAGGCCTCCCAGATCATGTCCCGCGGATGCAACGGGTTTATCCAGAAACCCTTCGGCATTAAAGAGCTGTCCCAGAAGATCCGCGAGGTTATGGGGGAAAAATAGGGGCCGCCGGGAGAAAACCATGGCCGAACACGCGCTGATTTTGGTACTGACCGCCGCCCTGATGTCCCTCGGGCTCCTGGGTTCCGTTTTGCCGGGGCTTCCGGGAGCCCCCCTCATTCTGCTGGGCGCGCTGGTCTATGCCTGGTACACGGGCTTCACGGTGATTTCCTGGATGACTCTTCTGGGTTTGCTCGCCCTGACGCTCCTGGGCTACCTCCTGGAAATTTTTGCCTCGGCTCTGGGGGTGAAGAAACTGGGGGGCAGCCGCTGGGGAATGGCCGGCGCCCTGCTGGGGGCGATCATCGGACTTTTGTTCGGGGGCCTTCCGGGGTTGATTCTGGGGCCTTTTGTGGGAGCCTTTCTTCTGGAGCTGGCCAAAACGAAGGATCCCGCCGCGTCCCTGAAAAGCGGAGTCGGAACCCTCCTGGGCTTTTTGGCCGGAGCGATCGGGAAGCTGATTATCGCGGCCGTCATGATCGGAATCTTCGTCGTGAAATTGATCGTTTGAATTCTCGGCGGGAGCTTCCTCCGGCCCCTTCTCCTTTTTCCCGCCATGCGCTATGTTCTTTGCGCGATGCGGCCTTTCACTCATGAAACCGGGGAAGATCGACTGTTTTAAATGCCGACATTTCTTCGTCACCTGGGACAAAAAATTTCCCCGTGGGTGCCATGCTCTGGGTTTTAAATCGAGGGGGATGCCCTCGCAGATGGTTTTTCAGGCTTCCGGGATGCAGTGCTTGAAATTTGAAAGGAAAGAAACCCCAACCCAGTAGGCAGATGGGAAATCATCCTAACCCCCCCCTAAGGCCCGGGGATACTTTCCCTTCCGCTTTTTCTTCGCCCTCTGCTCTCTGCCCTATGCGTCTTTTTTTGTTCTGTACCGGTCCGGCGCGTCAAAGATAATGATCGCCGTATAGGGTCCTTTGACTTTGCCCGAATGAGGAACCCCGGCAGGAACGTAGATGGGCTGCCCGGGCCCGAAAATCTGAATCTTCCCTCCGATGGTGACCTCCGCAGTTCCCTCCAGGGGAATCTCCCACTGGGCGGCATGGGAATGCTCGGGCATGGTCATATCCCGGTCAGAACGCAAAAAAGCAACCTGGTGTTTTGCCCCCTGAAGTAGGAAACCTTCCACTCCTGGAACGGGAAGCTGAGCCTTGGGAAGTTTTTCAATAAAGTCCGGGAAACGCATGAGCCCTCCTTTCGATCTTGGCTACAGAAATTCATCCCTAGTATATAAGGGAACCTGATAAAAAAGGAACGATGGAATAATGGGTTATAGAATAAAGATTTCTTTTCAATATTCCATCATTCCATTCTTCCGTCCTTGCAATAAAAAGGTTGAAATCCACTTTTTAAATCCGTAACATAACTCTGATGAATGAAAATCCTGACCTTCTTCGCAAGCTCACCTCGCCTCATCGGACCTCGAGGGGCCGAGTATTTTACGGGTGGTGGGTGTTGGCCATGTGTGCCCTGATCAATGGAGTGGGCAACGGAATTATCTACCAGAGCTTCACCGTCTTTTTTCTCCCCTTGAAGCGTGACCTGGGGGTAAGCAGCGCGGCGATTTCCCTTCTTTACGGAGCGGCGCGATTGGAGGGTGGAATCGATGGACCGATCTATGGGTATCTGATCGATCGGTTCGGCTCCCGCAAGATGATCATGATCGGGGCAAGCCTGGCGGGAATCGGGCTGATCCTCCTCTCTATGGCCCATAGTTTTCTTACCCTCCTTCTGATTTACGTCTTTGTTGTTTCCGTGGGTAACAACTCCGGTTTTTTCCATCCTCTATCCACGGCGGTCAATAAATGGTTTATCCGCCGCAGAGGGCTAGGGCTTTCGATTATCACCTCATCCGGATGCGTGGGGGGCATGATCATGGCTCCCCTGCTTTCCTTCATCATCTTGAATTACGGCTGGCGAACGGGGACAATCTTCGCCGGTCTCTTGATTCTGGCCGTGACCATTCCCGCGGCGATTCCCATCAGACGCTCTCCGGAGGAAATGGGGCTCTACCCCGATGGACGGCCGCCGGTAACAAAACCTTCGGATCCCGGCGCCTCAGCGCCTTCCATCGTATACGATGTCCATTTCAGCATTCGCCAGGCCCTGAGGACCATCCAATTCTGGCTGCTAACGGCTAGTCTTTCCCTTCGTCTGCTCGTTACCATAGCCCTCAATACTCATTTTGTACCGATCCTTGTATGGAGAGGGATGGAAGAGGCGTCCAGCGCCTACCTGGTGAGCCTCTTTGCATTTTGCCAAATTCCTCTGGCCATTGGCCTGGGGTGGATGGGAGATCGCCGGAATAAAGCCCGGCTCTCCTGTTATTGTATCATCCCCAACATTGTGGCCATGATGGGAATGGTTTTCAGCGATCACCCCTTCTTCCTCTATTTCTTTCCCATCGCCTTCGCCATCGCTATGGGGGCAACTCCCCTGAACTGGGCCCTCATCGGGGATTTCTTCGGGAGGGGGAGCTACGCCACGCTCCGGGGGCTAATGGGAATCGGGTACGGAACGGCCACTTTTCTTTCGCCCATCTATGCCGGCTGGATTTTCGATAAAACCGAAAGTTATGCTCTCGTCCTGGTGACCTTTTCGTTCATCTTCACGGTTTGTGCCGTGCTCTTCGCCATCCTCCGTCCGCCCAACCCGCCCACCAGCAAAGCTCATAACCCGAGTTGATCGCCATCCCCAGATATCGAGGGACATTTCTTCCGCTTTGAGGACCGTCCGCCTGAAGGGCGGACTCGAGGAGCGTCACATCAAGGATGTGACTCGAGGACCGCTTCGCTTGAGGCAAAGACAAGGACTAAATCCCGGGGACCGGCCCTTCGAGCCTAGAGGCAAAATTCCTCCCCTGGTTAGCTTTTGCCTCAAGGGGCAAAGCCCCGTTCCTCAAGCCCGTCAGGGCGCTCCTCAAGGGAGCTTCAGCTCCCGCTCCTCAAGCCCCGGTATGGGCCTTTTTTGTTGCTTGATTCGTCCCCCGATATTTTATACAATTTTTCCTGCAAAGCTATCGCGAGAGGGGTATCGATGAGGCTCAGAACCTTGGATGGGGAACTGTTGAGAGGAAAGCTTACCACCGAATACCCGCTGAGCACGGACGGTTTTCCGGTTTTGATCGTCAAGGGAGAACCCTACGGCCCAGAGGATGCGGATTTTTACCTGGAATCGGCATCCACGATAGAACGGAAACAGCTCGCCAAGGGAGGATACAACCTCGCGCCCTGGAGCGAGCACGAAGAAGATCAGACTTTTATGGGTGAGGATTTTAAGGATGAAGAAGATCCGGGCGAGGAACCGGAAGACGATGATTCGGAGAATGGGGAGTAGGTATGTTCATGAAATTATGAAATTTCCTTCTTCTCGCCCATTGTTGGGCAGTATAAATTAAATCCAATATCTTGGATTCCGCCCAGTCGGGCAAGACTGTCCGACTGGGACGGTGAAAAGCGTGAATGGTGATCCGTGACCGGTCCCAACCAGCCCGGTCCTTCCCGCTACCCCTCCTTACACCCATCACACAGCTACTTACAGCGGCCTGACCTGCACCTTGCGCCACTTGATGGGGCCCCCGGCGTACTGAAGCACAAACGGCCCTTGGGCTAACTTGCTGTCCCGGACGTTAACGGTGCCCCGTTGAATACCACGGTCATTTCCGGTCCCTTGGCCGTGATCTGGAACGTGTGAATATGGACGCAACGGATTCTTCGCTTAGCTTGATTCTCACGATAATTGTCATTCGTCGATCATCACTCGATCGTGAGCACCTTTTGGCTGTGGCGGCGAAAACATATTAAAAGACAATAATTCTTTCCCAGGAAGCGCACGGGTAGCATGGGCCACCCCCCGCGGACAGACATGCAGGTCACCCGCCTTCACTGGCACCCACTTGCCGTTGATATACATTTCGCCCTCACCTTTATAGATAAATACAAGTTCATCCACAGTAACGTGCATATGCCTCCCGATGCCTTTGGGATCCTTATTGGTCCCGATAAATAAGGCGGAACGCGGAGATGAAAAAACATTATCCGATCGGCCCAACTCACCCTGTTTTATGGGGTGGGTCGAAGACCACTCGTCAAGATTAATCAGCACATCCTCCCCAGGGGTTGAGTCTATGAGATACTTTGCCGTTGGAGCTCCAAATACTTGCCCTGCCAAAAAAGCCAAAACTATAGCCCCGATAATTAATATTGTACGCATTCGACATTCCTCCTTTCGGGATTTTGTAGTGACCTGAATCTTGCATCGATATAAGAGAAATAAGATAAAACATCCGGGCTACCCCTGTTATTGTAGGGTTATCACCACATAACCGGTAACAACAGGAGGTAACCCAGATGGTTAAAATGCAAGATCAGGGTAGTGCTGGGAGCCACAAAAATCAAGGGGAAAATGAAGGTCAGCCGAAGGCGAGTAAAATCGGGCCTTCTACGGCATATGAATATTGTCGGGAGCGATTAAGTCCTTTTGGTGGACTGCTGGGCTTGGTGAAATTTTTGGATTTGGTAAGCTTCAAGGAAATCTTTGAGGGGTTCTATAAGCCGCCAGAGCGGATGCCGGAGATGGGGCACTACAACATGGTTTACGGCATCCTGTTGCTATTATTTATCGGATTCACGCGGGTATGGCATTTTCTGTATCTTCAGTTTGACGCGGTGGTCTGCGGCCTATTTAATAGGGTCAAGCTGCCGTATGTAACGACCTATTGGCGGTACGTGGATTCGCTGGGGATCAACCAGGGGATGTCCCTGCTGCTGGTCATGAGCGCCCTTCGGGAGCGGGTGTGGCAGTTGTGCGGTTTGAGTTATC